>JBHHXO010000098.1:0-11739 GCA_046757125.1 Thiogranum sp. | reverse complement strand
GGAGCGCCCGGACCGCCTCATCGGGCTCATCCTGCTGGGCAATAACTTCGTCAACATCCTGGCCTCGTCGCTGACCACGGTGATCGCCTTGCGCCTGGGCGGTGAAACCGGTATCGCCATCGGCGCAGGATTGCTGACGCTGGTGATCCTGATCTTTGCGGAAGTGACGCCCAAAACGCTCGCCGCCCTGCACCCGGAACGGGTCGCTTTTCCGGCTGCCTTTGTCTACGGCCCGCTGCTGTGGATCCTCTACCCGCTGGTATGGGTGGTCAATACGGTTGCCAACGCCCTGCTGAAGTCACTCGGCATCCGCCAGGAAGACGGTTCACCGGATGCACTCAGCCAGGAAGAGCTGCGCACGGTGGTACTCGAGGCCGGCGCCATGATCCCCAAGCGCCACCAGGACATGCTGCTGAACATCATCGACCTGGAAAAGGTCACCGTGGAAGACATCATGGTACCGCGCAAGGAGATTACCGGTATCGACCTGCAGGATAACTGGGACACCATCGTGCGCCAGATCAGCAGCAGCCAGTATACGCGCCTGCCGGTGTTCCGGGACGGGATCGACAACGTGATCGGCTTCGTGCATATACGCAAGATCCTGCCACTGCTGATGGCTGACAAGCTGGACCAGGAGACTCTCGAAGGTCTGATCAAGGAACCCCTGTTCATCCCGGAAAACACACCGCTCAACCGCCAGCTACTGAACTTCCAGCGCGAACGCCGGCGCATCGGCCTGGTGGTCGACGAGTACGGGGACATCCAGGGGCTGGCCACACTGGAGGATATCCTGGAAGAAGTGGTCGGCGAGTTCACCACCGACCCGTCCGCCAGCAGCCGCAACTACACGCCGGAAGAAGACGGCAGCTTCCTGGTCAACGGCAGCGCCAGCGTGCGCGAGCTGAACCGTTCCCTGCACATGGAGTTACCCGTCGATGGACCCAAGACGCTCAACGGTATGGTGCTGGAATATCTCGAAGACATCCCGCGGCCCGGCACCAGCCTGTTGTTGTCCGGCTACCCGGTGGATATCGTGAAAACCAAGGGCAACCTGGTCAAGACGCTGCGCGTGCACACGACCCAGCGTCGCACGCTACCCTCGACGGAGTAGACGGACGGTGACTGACGAGCTCCCGAAAACCGATGCGGAATGGCGGCAACAACTCAGCGCGGAAGAATTTGCCGTAACGCGCCGCAAGGGAACCGAGCGCGCCTTCACCGGCAGGTATCACGATTGCGCTACAGAAGGTGTCTATCACTGCGTCTGTTGCGCGGCAGCGCTGTTTCGCTCCGATGAGAAGTTTGATTCCGGCAGCGGCTGGCCCAGCTACCGGCAACCCGTGTCCGCCGCGGCGGTCAACAGCGTGGCAGACCTCAGCCACGGCATGAAACGCGTTGAAGTCCAGTGCGCCCGCTGCGGCGCGCACCTCGGCCACGTGTTCGAGGATGGCCCGCCACCCACCGGCCTGCGCTATTGCATAAATTCTATTGCTTTGAAACTAAAAGAAAAACGATAATAGCTGTCCCGCCATGGCAGAAAACGGCCGAATGACGGGGGTTCTGACATCAGATTGGGCTACCGTGGCCGTTGTTTAGATATCCAGCAGCCATATACACCCGGGGGACATACATGGCTAAACTGACGCTGTCATTCAAGGACCACAAGCTCAGGATTATCACCTTGCAGGATGGCGACTGCCTGATCGGGCGGGAACCGGGCTGCACGGTCGAGATCGACAGTCTTGCCATTGCACCACGGCACGCCTGCATCCGCCGGGATGGCGAAGCATTTGTCATCGAAGCCGCCGGCAGCGGCGCCGTCATCGAAATCAACGGCAAGGTTATCGACGCACCCCGCACCCTCAACGAGGGTGACCGTATCCAGATCGGCAAGCATACCCTGGTCTATTCCGCAGAGACCGACAGCACGGCAGCGGATACCGGCACTGCCGGGCCACCGGTGACCGGCTGGATGCAGATCCAGAGCGGCAGCCACCTGGGCCGCATTATCCGGCTGGAGAAAGCCTTCACCCGTATCGGCAAACCCGACGGCAACCTCGCCGTCATTACCCGGCGCGAGGACGGATACCACCTGTCGCACCTGCAGGGCGAACAGGCAACCGAACTTAACAGACGGGCCATTGGCGACGATGCCTGCCTGCTGCAGAACGGCGATCACATCGTGGTCGGCGAACTGCAACTCCAGTATTTTGTCGACGCCACCGCGGTACAGGACTCCGCAGTCGAACCCAGCGAGCAGGAAGAACAACGGCAGTTCAGCCGCATCCCCTTCGACGTGCCGGTTACGCTGGCCCTGGGGCAACAACTGTGGGAATCCGGTCTTATCGATATTTCCCTGCACGGCGCCCTGATCAAGTCGCCGCCGGATTTCGAAACCGATCCGGCACAGGACTACCGGCTCGCCGTACATCTCGAAGGCGGACCTGATATCTGCATGGACGTGCAGGTCGCACACCAGGAGAATGACGAACTCGGATTGAGGTGCAAGGACATTGACGTCGACAGCATCACGCACCTGCGCCGTCTGGTAGAACTCAACCTGGGCGATCCGGAACTGCTGGAACGGGAACTCTCGTCCCTCGGCTAGGCGCGTGTAAACCACTCCAGTACGTCCGTGTAACGCGTCACCGCGTGAATCTCCATGCCCTCGATACCTGACTTCGGTGCATTGGCGGCGGGAATCAGTGCGCGTTTGAAGCCCAGCTTGGCCGCCTCCCGCAGACGTTCCTGACCGTTCGGTACCGGCCGGATCTCCCCGGCCAGTCCCACTTCACCGAACACGATCAGGTCGTTCGGCAGGGTCTGGTCGCGAAAGCTCGACAGCGCTGCCAGCAACACCGGAAGATCCGCTGCGGTCTCGCTGATCCGGACACCACCGACCACGTTCACGAACACGTCCTGGTCACTCATCAGCACACCGCCGTGGCGATGCTGTACCGCCAGCAGCATGGCGAGCCGGTTCTGTTCCGGGCCGAGGGAAACGCGCCGCGGGTTGGCCAGCTGGCTGTCATCGACCAGCGCCTGGACTTCGAGCAACAGGGGCCGCGTCCCCTCCATGGTCACCATGATGACACTGCCGGCCACCGGCCGCTCGTGGCGCGACAGGAAGATGGACGAAGGGTTGTGTATTTCCTTCAACCCCTTGTCGGTCATGGCGAACACGCCCAGCTCGTTCACGGCACCGAAGCGGTTCTTGACCGCCCGGACAATGCGGTAACGCCCGCCGGAGTCGCCTTCGAAATACAACACCGTGTCGACCATGTGCTCCAGTACGCGCGGACCGGCCAGCGTGCCCTCCTTGGTGACGTGCCCGACCAGCAACAGCGCCGTACCAGTCTGCTTGGCAAAACGCACCAGCTGCGCCGCGCTCTCACGCACCTGGCTGACCGAGCCGGGCGCCGACTGCAGGACCTCGGTGTACAGGGTCTGGATGGAGTCGATCACCATGATCTGCGGCGTTTCCCTGCGCGCGTGTTCCAGCACGCGCTCCACCGAAGTCTCGGCGAGCAGCCGCACCTGGTCGGCATTCACACCCAGCCGTTTCGAACGCAGTGCTACCTGCTCGGGGGATTCCTCACCGCTGACGTACAGTACTTTCAGGCGGGCGGAGAAAGCGGCCAGCGCCTGCAGCAGCAGCGTCGACTTGCCGATACCGGGATCGCCGCCGATCAGCACCACGGAGCCCGCCACCAGGCCGCCGCCCAGCACCCGGTCGAATTCTTCCATGCCCACCGGGATACGGGTCTCCCGGCCCGGCTGTACCTCGCCCAGCCGTTGCACCAGCGGCCGGGTATCGCCGGCATAACCGGCAAAGCGGGCCGCCTTGCCGCCGGCCGGCACCACCGACAGGGTTTCGGTCAGGGTATTCCAGGCGCCGCAATCGCCGCACTGCCCGGCCCACTTGGGTGACTGGGCGCCGCAATCACTGCACTGGTACATCACACTGGATTTGGCCATCGTGAGATCCTTCTCCTATGACATGAAGCGCTGATTAATTCGGCATGCCGGCACCCGGGGTGTGGCAAACTCCGGATCCCGGCATGCACCGGGATGACGAAAAGCGTGGGTTCTCTATTCATAGACACGCGGCACCCTGGGCGACAGGTTGCAGAACAATTCGTAACTGATGGTGCCGGCCTGTTGCGCGACCGTCTCGACCGGCAGGCCCTCGCCCCACAGCACCACCGGGTCACCGGGCCGCGCCTGCGGTTGACTGCGCAGATCCACGCACAGCATATCCATCGACACCCGACCGAGCAGCGCCACCGGTTTGCCGTTGACCAGCAGCGTCGATTCATTCGGGGCGTGACGCGGGTAACCGTCACCGTAGCCGGCCGCCACGATACCCACCGGCATATTCTCGGGACAGGTCCAGGTCTGCCCGTAACCGATGGCATCATTCTTGTGCCGCTGGTGGACCGCGATCAGCCGCGACTCAAAGGTCATCACCGGGCGCAACGCGGTATCGAGCCCGTGCTCCGGCAACAGCGGCGACGCACCGTACAGCATGACACCAGGCCGCACCCAGTCGAAATGCATATCCGGGCGCGTCAACAAGGCAGCGGAATTCGCCAGCGAACCCTCGACGGTTTTACCTTGCAGGCCGGCGGAAAAACGCAGGACTTCGGTAAAGCCGTCCAGCTGCCGGTCGTTGGCCGGACTGGCAATGTCATCGGCACAGGCGAGGTGCGACAGCCAGCGCAGGCCGCCTGTCTTTACGTAGCTGAGACGCTGCAGGCGTTGCCACATGGCCTGGGCGACATCGGGCGCGAAGCCGAGCCGGTGCATGCCGGTATCGACTTTCAGCCACAGATGTACCGAGGCAGCACTGCGGAATTTTTCCAGCCAGCGCACCTGTTCCTCGCAGTGCACCACCAGCTGCAACTGGTGGGTCACGGCAAGTTCCAGCTCACCGCTGTCGAATACGCCTTCCAGCAGCACGATCTCGTGCCGGATACCGGCTTCGCGCAGTTGCATCGCTTCTTCCAGGCTGGCCACCGCAAAGGCGTCCGCAGCGGCCAGTGCGCGCGCCACGGGGATCACGCCGTGGCCATAGGCGTTGGCCTTGATTACCGCCATGACGCGGCTGTCGGGCGCGGCCTTGCGGGCCCGGGAGAGGTTGTGCGCGAGTGCCTGCAGATTGATACGCGCCCGAACGGGCCGTGTCATGCATAGTCCTCGCTGGTGGTATAGGCATCAGCGGCGGAGAAATTCTCGAAGCGCGTGTGCTTGCCGAGGAAGGTCAGGCGGCGTACGCCGATGGGACCGTTGCGCTGCTTGCCGATAATGATTTCCGCCGTGCCCTTGTCCGGGCTGTCCTCGTCATAGACTTCGTCACGGTAGATGAACATGATGACGTCGGCGTCCTGCTCGATGGCGCCTGATTCCCTCAGGTCGGACATCACCGGACGCTTGTTGGGGCGCTGTTCCAGGCTGCGGTTGAGCTGCGACAGGGCAATGACCGGCACGTTGAGTTCCTTGGCCAGCGCTTTCAGCGAACGGGAAATCTCCGAAATCTCGCCGGTGCGGTTTTCCTTGTTGCCCGGCACCTGCATCAGCTGCAGGTAGTCGATCACGATCAGGCCCAGGTTGTGTTCGCGTTTCAGGCGCCGCGCGCGGGCGCGCAGCTCGGTCGGGCTCAGTGCCGGCGTGTCGTCGATAAACAGTGGCGCTTCCGAAAGAATACTGACCGCCGAGGTCAGCCGCGGCCAGTCATCGTCATCCAGCTTGCCGGTGCGCACCTTGGTCTGGTCGATGCGGCCCAGCGAGGACATCAGGCGCATGGCCAGCTGCTCGCCCGGCATTTCCATGCTGAACACGGCCACCGCCCGGCCGTCGCGGATGGCCGCGTGTTCGGCGATATTCATGGCGAAGGTGGTCTTGCCCATCGAGGGACGGCCGGCAATGATAATGAGATCCGACGCCTGCAGCCCGGCGGTCATTTCATCGATGTCGGTGAAGCCGGTGGCAATACCCGTCAGCGGGTTGTCCTGGTGGAACAACTCGTCGATACGGTCCACCGCTTTGGTCAGCAGGTCGCGGATGCTCGCAAACCCGGCGCCGCGCGCGTTGCCCTGCTCGGCTATCCGGAATACCAGCTGCTCGGCATTATCCAGCAGCGCCGATGAATCCCGGCCTTCGGTGAAATAGGCGCTGTTGGCAATCTCGGTGCCGACTTCCGTGAGCTGGCGCAGCACCGAGTTCTCGCGCACGATCTTCGCATACGCGGCGATGTTGGCGGCGCTGGGTGTGTCCTTGGCCAGGGTGCCTAGATAGGCCAGTCCGCCGGCGTCATTGAGCTGGCCCTGGGATTCCAGCCACTCGGACAGGGTAATGACATCACAGGGATCGCCGTGCTCGATCAGCTGCCGGCTGGCGGCGAAAATCATACGGTGATCGCGGCGGTAGAAATCGGCTTCGCTGACCAGGTCGGCAATCTGGTCCCAGGCGCGGTTGTCCAGCAGCAGGCCACCCAGCAGGGACTGTTCGGCCTGTATGGAATGGGGAGGGACTTTCTGGCGGTCGCTGTTGAATTCGACCGTGTTTGCCGACTGTACCGTTTCCGGCATCCGTCCTCCGACTGTAGCGTTAATCTGGTTGCAACCTGGCGGCTGATGGATGGAGCATACTCGCGTGGCCGGGGCATGCTCAAGCACGCAATTTACGGGCCTTTGGCGACGGGGAAACGGGGCCTGGGGGCCGGATGCAGGTCAGCATCCCGTATAGCGGAAAAACAATGCCTTGCCACACAAAGGCGGCAAGGCACTGCAAGCCGGCTTATTCTGCTTCGATGACCAGCGTGATTTCGGTGTTTACATCCGTATGCAAATGCACCAGCACGGTGTATTCGCCCAGCTGCCGGAACGCGCCTTCGGGCAGACGCACTTCGCTGCGCTCAACCTCGACACCGGCGGCAACAATGGCTGCCGCGATATCGGCGGTGCCGATGGAGCCGAACAGCTTGCCCTCGTCACCGGCTCTGGCCTGTATGGTGATACTCATATCGGCCAGTTGTTCGCGCCGCGCCTCGGCCCGGGCCTGCGCGTCGGCAGCGGCCTTTTCCAGCTCTGCGCGGCGCTCTTCAAACGCCTTGATATGTTCCTCGGTAGCAGGCGTTGCCTTGCCACTTGGAATCAGGAAATTACGCCCGTAACCCGGCTTGACGTTTACCCGGTCACCCAGGCCGCCCAGGTTTTCAACTTTTTCCAGCAGAATGACTTCCATCGTTTTACCCTACCCTATGCACACGGCTTCAATTTAAATCAGTTCGTTCCAGCTGGCGCTGTCCTGCGGCGCAGATCCAGCCAGGGATCCAGCATACCGGTCGCCACCACCAGCAACAGCGCCTGCGGTAACAGGCTCATCAATACGTAAATGGCAATCAACCAGCCGCGCGCGGCCTTCAGGTTTGCCAGTGTGGCGTGCACCACCGCCAGCCCCACAAACAGGAACAGCACCGTCACCACCAGCGCCCACTGCAGCGCCAGCATGCTGAGCACGCCAAAATCCAGGGCCGCCAGCGCAATAATGGCGAGGCCCAGCAGCGACAACACCCGGTTCAGGCGCATCGCGTAAAACTCGTTACGCAGCGCGCCGGGTTTCACCAGCAACGACTGCCACCAGCGCCCCAGCACCAGGCAGGCCAGTGCCGCGAAACTCAGGCCCGCGGCCAGCGCACCGGTCATGAACGGCGCGACCTGCGTGGCAAACCCGGTCAGGGGCGCAGTGTCGATCCCCTGCTGGTCAGCCACACTGCCGATCAGCGCCTGCAGGTGTTCCAGCCACCACTGGCCCGGATCACCGAATACAACAAACACCAGCAACACACCCGCCATTGCCAGCCCGGTCAACACCAGCATCGCCATCGCCAGCGAGCGGGTTTCGCGCAATACCACCGCGGACAGCCACACCGGAATCCACAGCAGCAGCGAAGTCACGACCACGGCCAGGCCATGCTGCATAAGCAGTCCGGCCAGCAAGCCGGTCAGCAACGCAGCGCCGAACAGCACCATTATCCCGGCCTGCGCGCCCCGGGACAGGCTGAACAGCGCCAGCGCCGCGGTACCGCCGTAACTCAGGATAGACGTCAGCGGCGGCGCAACAAAACTCAGCGCGGTACACAGTGCTATGACCAGTACCGCCTGCATGGGACCCGCAACTATCAGACCGGCCAGCGCGCGCATTTACCAGATCCTGCGTGGCCAGCCTCGGGCCCCGCTGTAATCAGCCCTTGTGCGAATCGCAGTACGGCAGCAGCGCCAGGAAACGCGCACGCTTGATTGCTGTCGCAAGCTGGCGCTGGTACTTGGCCTTGGTACCTGTAATCCGGCTGGGAACGATCTTGCCGGTTTCCGTTACATAGTTCTTCAGCGTCTGAAGATCCTTGTAATCAATTTCCTTTACGCCATCTGCAGTAAAACGGCAGAACTTGCGGCGACGAAAAAAACGGGACATGTTATTACCTCTTTAAAAAATATTCAGCCGTCGCTACCGACGGTTTGTATATCCAGTGCATGCAACTCGATACGCATGTCCGGTGCCCGGTAACCGGCGCGGCTCAGAAAACCTTTCACCTGTATGCGCATACCCGGAGACCAGTCGCTGATTCCGGCTGTCAGTTCCCGGCCACTGGCCACCACCGACAGACGGCATTCCACGTTGCGCAACTGTCCGGCCTCACTGCGTCTGGATTGATGCGCCAGAACAAAACGGGCTATCGGGATACCGGCCGGGGTCGTGCGCATCTCTGCGGGCTTCAGCAACTGGCCGGTAAGCACCAGTTCATTGTGTTCCAGCGTAGCATCTCCCCCGGGAGACCATCCCGGGCCGGCAGCCATTACCCGGCGCCGGCACCCTCTTCTTCAGCTCCGGCATCCTTGGCAGGCGCAGCAGCAGGCGCTTCCGGTGCCGCTTCGGCTGCAGGGGCTTCAACAACAGGCTCAGGCTTGCGTGGTTCGCGTTCACTGTCTTTCCTGTCATCACTGCGCTTGGCCAGCAGCGATGCATCGGTGACAGCTTCCTTGCGCGAAATGATCATGTTGCGCAGCACGGCATCGTTGAACCGGAACGCGCTTTCCAGCTCGCTCAGCTCACTTGTACCGCACTCGATATTCATCAGCACGTAATGTGCCTTGGCCAGTTTCTGGATGGGATAGGCGAGCTGACGGCGACCCCAGTCTTCCAGACGGTGGATTTTACCGCCGGCGGATTCGATGGTGGAACGGTAACGTTCGATCATCGCGGGCACCTGCTCGCTCTGGTCCGGGTGGACCAGGAATACAACTTCATAGTGACGCATGTAATGCTCCCTGTGGATTAGCAGCCTTCCGCCAGTGCGAAAAGCAAGGAGTTGGCGCGCTTAAGCACGCAAAAACGGGCGAATTCTACGCAACTGGCGCCCGCTTCGCAACCATTGTCAACCTGGTGGCCCAGCGCCGTGCAGGGCGCAGACAAAAGCACTGCACTCACCCTTCCCCTGAGGTAACGAATTGATTTCGCTGAATGTGGCAGCCAGAACGCTATTTGCAGGCGCAACCCCGGCGGCACAGGCCAGCACCGCCAGCGCCGCCTGCCGACAACCCCGTGCTGCCAGCGTCAACGCCAGGTTGTTCATGATAGAGGGCGCATCCGGTTGCAGGGACAACGCTGCACGGTAGGCTGCTTCGGCCTCGACAAAGCGTTCGAGGCTGTAGGCGGCGTTACCGGCCGCCGCCCATAACAGGGGTTGATCCGGCCAGCGCCGGGTTCCCGCGCTGTAGGCCCGCAAGGCGGCAGCCGGGCGCTGCTGCCGTTCCAGCGCGCTGGCAGACCGCAAATAATCGGCGGCGGTTACGGACACCGGTATCTCGCCGGGCCTGACCACCACCAGCGCCCAGTTCCCCGCACGCGACCAGGTTTTCAGGAAACGCCTGAAGCCGTAGACCTTGCGCCGGTCACGCCCGGAGCGCAGGTAGAACACCTGCTGATCGAGGTCGTAACCGATCACCACGGCATAATGCCATGCCGGCAGCGCCGCCGTGCCCGGGTTCTGCAATACCAGCACCGGGCGCCCGGCGGACAATTCCTGTAACAAGCTGTCCGGTGTCGGGGGCAGCGGTACTGCCAGGTACCCGTAGTGACCCGGCGCCGCCAGCATTTCAGCCTGCAGGCTGCCCCTGTTGTCCGGCAGGTAGACCAGTGGTTGCAGCTGTTGCGGCACTACGTCCGCGCCCGCACTGTTCAGCACCGTGGCAAGCGCCGCCGGACCGCATTGATGGCGATCCTGGGGAAAGAACGGTGTCTCGACCAGCTCGAGGGATGTTTCGACCGGGAACGACGGACTCGTTTCCTGCGGCTGCCAGGTAGCGCAGGAAACGAGCAACAGCGCCGCGCACAGTGCGCCCGCCCGGCGCATCCGTGCTGTCGTCATGATATTACTTTGGCGGATTGATAAAGGTGAAGATATCGGTAACACCGACAATATCGAGAATTACCAGCACCAGCAACACGGCGATCATTATGCCGACTACACCGGAACCGGCAGGCAGGTCGTCTATATTGCCCTTGAGTTCCTCGACCTGCGCATCACTGAGCGCAGCAATGCGCTGCTTTGCATAGTCCGGGGCCACACCGCGCTCGACCAGTTGCCGGCGCACGTCGTCGCGATCGAGCATGGCCAGCAGGGCCTGCCGGTCCGCCACCTCGAACTGTTCCTGCAGCATCTGGTCAGTAGTAACCATGCCCGACCAGGCAGGTAACGAGTAGGTAGTAAAAAAGGAAACCGAGACGAGCAACACCATAACCCGTTTCATCAGCGTCGAGATCATTGCAGATCCTCCTGGATAGCTAGTTGAAAATCACTGCACAGACTTGCTTATCTGTCATTGCCGGCTGTATCCCGCTGGCGCCTGGCCTCGAACAGGCACACGCCCGTCGCCACCGATACATTAAGACTGCTCAACGAGCCCGCCATCGGAATCGCGACCAGCCCGTCGCAATGCTCCCGTGTCAGGCGCCGCAACCCCTTGCCCTCGCCGCCCAGCACCAGTGCCAGCGCACCGGACAGGTCAGTCGCGTAGAGCGCCGCTCCGGCCTCGGCAGCCGCACCGTAAATCCACACACCGGCATCTTTCAGTACACGCAACGTACGCGCCAGGTTGGTAACGCGCACCACCGGCACCGCCTCCGCCGCGCCGCAGGCGACTTTCCGCACGGTCGAATTCAACGGCGCAGAACGATCCTTGGGGATAATAACAGCATCCACCCCGGCGGCTTCAGCGCTACGCAGGCAGGCGCCCAGATTATGGGGATCCTGCACCCCGTCGAGCACCAGCAGAAATGCCGGCTGCGCAAGCGCGTCGATAAAATCCGGCAGGTCCCTTTCGCCGAGTCCGGGAGCACCGCCGGTTTCCGCCACCACGCCCTGGTGACTGACGCCCGGCACCAGTACATCGAGCTCGCGGCGCGCGACACGGCGTACCGGCACGTTGGCCTTTTCAGCCAGCGCCAGCACCTGCAGCATGCGGGCGTCTTCGCGGGACTCCAGCGCCAGCAGCAGCGACACCCTGGCGGGATTGCGTTCGAGCAGACTGGTGACGGCGTGCAGGCCGAAGACGCGTTCCGCTTTTTTCATGCAACTGTCATTCAGGTGCGTTTACGCCGCTTCTTGTTTGCCGAGCGGCGCCCGCCGCGCCGGCCCTGTTTCTTTCCGGCCGGACGGGCCTGCTCACGGCTCTG
>JBHHXO010000097.1:0-11843 GCA_046757125.1 Thiogranum sp. | reverse complement strand
ACGACGACTTCGCCGTGCGCCACGAGTGTGCCGTTAACCAGCACGTCCATGGGTTCGCCGGCCAGGCGGTCGAGTTCCACGACCGAACCCTGGTTCAACTGCAGCAGGTTACGGATACTGATATGCGTCCGTCCGATCTCCATCGAGATGGTAACCGGGATATCCAGGATGACATCCAGGTTGGACTCTTCGTCTACCAGGCCGGTAGAGGTATCTTCGAGGTTATCGAATTCGGCAGCGGGTGTTTCCTCCGCCGCCGCAGGCTCTGTTCCCGCCTCCGCCTCGGCGATCGCCTGCTCGGCCATGGCATCGGCCCAGTCGTCACCGGCCTCCGTTTCCTGGTTCTGTGTCTCTTCACTCATCAGCTTCTCCTGCCAGCCTCAGCTGTCAATTGGATCAGGAATAATCTTGTTTACGATCTTCACTGCGCGGCTGCCGTTATGAATACCGAACTTGCCGCGAAATACCGGTGTATCTTCCGCCTCGATCGTAACCAGATCGGGCAGATCGATGGGAATCACGTCACCGGCTTTCAGCTCGTTGATATCGCGCAGCGACAAACTGGTTTCAACCAGTGTTGTTGACAGGTTGACCTGCGCCTCTTTCATCTCCTCGCGGATAGTCCGGGTCCAGCGTTCATCACGATCGCTGCGATCACTTTGCACACCCGCGTCAAGCAGTTCCCGGATCGGCTCGACCATCGAATAGGGCATGGTCACGTGCATATCGCCGCCACCACCGTCGAGTTCGATACGGAAGGTGTTCACGACGACAACTTCGGTGGGGCTGACGATATTGGCAAAATGCGGATTGACTTCGGAACTCTGGTAATCGAACTTCACTTCCATTACAGGTTTCCAGGCCTGCATCAGGTCCTTGAAGGCGACATCAAGCACCATCTGGATGACACGCAGCTCGGTGGGCGTGAATTCACGGCCTTCGATTTTGGTATGAAAACGTCCGCCCCCGCCGAAGAAATTGTCCACCAGCGCGAACACGAGTTTGGGTTCCAGTACGAACAGCGAGGTGCCACGCAGCGGGGGGATGCGCACCAGGCTGAGGCTGGTGGGAACGAACAGGCTGTGCACGTACTCCGCGAACTTGAGCATCTGTACACCCGATACCGATATTTCGCTGGCACGGCGCAGCATGTTGAACAGACTGATACGGAAATAACGGGCGAAACGCTCGTTGATCATTTCCAGGGTGGGCATGCGCCCGCGTACGATGCGATCCTGGCTGGTGAAATCGTAGCCGGTAATCTCACCTTCCAGCACTTCCTCGCTGGTTTCGGTTTCTACATCGCCGCCGTTTACACCGTGCAGCAGCGCATCGATTTCGTCCTGTGAGAGAAGATCATTCACGGCATCAGCCTATTGCATGACAAAGCTGGTAAAAAACACGCTTTCCACGACACTGTCACCGGTCTCTTCCTTCATGACCTTCTGGATTTCCGACAGGGTCTGGGAGCGCAGCTGTTCCTTGCCTTCACGCGTGTTCAGGGTGTACGGGTCCTGGCTGCTGAACAGCATCACCAGCGAGTTGCGGATTGCGGGGCGGTGTTCCTTGATCTGTTCCACCGCATCGGCCTCGCGTGTTCCAACCTCCACGGTGATTTGCAGAAAGCGGATATCGGTATCGGCGGTAAAATTCACCACGAAGGGCGGATCGAGCGGTACGTAGTTCAGTGGCGCCTTTGCTTTTTTCTTTTTGTCTTTCCTGCTTTTTTCAGCCTTGCTGTCTGCTTTCCCCTGTTCGGCGCTGACTTCTTCATCGTCACCCGACAGGATACCGGTCAGCATCAGCGTGGCTGTTGCTGAAACACCCAGCAGCAACACAACAAGCGATATAATGATGAGCAGTTTCGATTTGGACCCGGACGGCGGCTGATCACCATCGTCCAGGTCGAGGTCCAGATCGTCTACGTTTGTTGCCATTGGCTTGTCCCTTTAATCTTTACAGCTACAGGGATAGCAAGACGTATGCCACGCAAAGCAGACCTGATTACTACTTTAAATACATATAGTTACAAACCCTATATTACAACACGACAAACTTTTGACTAAATCGTGGCGAACAGATCGACAGAACATTGGCTGAACAACTGACACCACCGGCGCCGGCATGAGCCGGCAGGCCGTCAAATTCCGGCCGGCCGGGATCGATGACTACCCGGCCATCTGCCGCCTGTTCACCAGCGCGGAAGAACTGTTCCGGGTATTTCCCGGCGGAAGCTGGCCATTCAACCTGCGCCAGCTGCACCGTATAGCGGAAAAACGTTCCGATCTCACCGTGGCAACGGACGCCGGCAAGGTCGTCGGATTTGCCAACCTGTACGGCCTGCTACCACGCAAAAGGGCCTTTATCGGCAACGTCATAGTAAAGGCTTCACACCGCGGGCAGGGAACCGGCAGAGCGCTGGTGAAATATATGCTGGACAGGATATTCACGTATCACGAACTGCCGCTGGCCAGGATCGCCGTTTTCGAGGACAACAAGCCGGCATTCGCCCTCTACAGGCAGCTGGGTTTCAAAATCGTCGACAGGGATACGCGACAGGACCCGGACGGGCGCAAGGTGGTGTTACTTCAGATGCAGCTAGTCCGCAGCCCTTGACAACCATTCCCGGAAACCGGCATCCGGCAACGGCTTGCTGATATGGAAGCCCTGCACCAGGTCGCACCCCAGTTCTTTCAGCTGCAGGCGCACATCCTCGTCTTCAACACCCTCTGCAATCACCTTGCATTCGAGGTTGTGCCCCAGCTCGATGATGGAACGGATAATGGCGGCATCCCTGGGATTGCTGACCATGCTTTCCAGGAAGGACTGATCGATTTTCAGCACATCGATGGGCAGGCGTTTCAGGTAGGACAGGGAAGAATAACCGGTACCGAAATCGTCGATCGAGATCAGCACACCCAGCTCACTCAGGCCCTTGAGAATGCGCGCGCCTTCATCCAGGTCGGCCATCAGGGTGCCTTCGGTTATTTCTATTTCGAGGCAGCGGCCGTCCAGGCCGGCTTTCTGCAATGACTGTTTGATACCGGAAATCAGGCCCGGCGCCTGGAACGAGCGTGCCGATACATTTATGGAAATCGGCATCTGCGTGCCATCGGCCGACCAGTGCTTGCTGTCTTCCAGCGCGGTGTTCAGCACCCAGTCGGTGATGGGCGTAATCATGCCCAGCTGCTCGGCAACCGGAATAAACTGCTTGGGCAACACCATCCCCTGCTGCGGATGCTGCCAGCGCAGCAGGGCTTCCGCACCGCAGATGGCGCCGCTGCCCAGGTCGATCTTGGGCTGATAGAAAAGCTCGAATTCCTCGCGCTCCAGGGCGCCGTGCAACTGGCCGGAAAACTGCAGGTGGCGGGTTGCCGACGCAGTGGAGGATTCCGACTCGTAAAACAGGTACGGCGCCGCATTCCACTTGGAACGGTACATGGCGCTGTCGGCATGACTGGCCAGGGTGCCGGCATCCTCGCCGTGCTGCGGGTAGACCGAAATACCGATCGCGCTGCTGAGACACAGCTCCTTTTTCTGATAGCTGAACGGCGCACTCAGTGAGTTGATGATTTCACCGACAACGCGTTCCACGGCGCGTTCGGTATCCTGCAGCAAAGGCAACACAATACCGAACTCGTCGCCACCCAGGCGCGCCAGCGTATCGGTATCACGCAACACCTTCTGCAGGCGCACCCCTATCTGGCGCAGCAGTTCGTCGCCGGCTTCGTGTCCCAGCGAATCGTTGTACATTTTGAACTGGTTGATATCCAGCACCATGACGGCAACGGAAGCACCCGGGTTACGGCGCGCTACTGCCAGCGCCGATGACAGGCGGTCGTACCACAGGGTGCGGTTCGCCAGGCCGGTAACTTCATCCTGCGTGGACAACTGTTCGAGGCGCTCGCGATCGGTATGCGAATCGGTAATGTCTTCCATCAGGCAATGCACACGCAACACCCGGCCACGCCGGTTGGCCGCCGGATAGAATGCCATCCGGTACCAGCGCTCGCTCTGCCCGTCAGGCGTCAGCCGGATTTCGAGCTGCACCTGCTGACCGTCGATCACCTGTTGCCAGGCCGTCAGCACCCGCTCCCGTTCGGAGCCGTGGACGCGGTAGAAACAGGGGATCGGCGCTTCCAGTTCGTCATCACAGAAGCTGCGCGTACCGGGGCTCGCGTAGCTGATGCGGTTGGTTTCGATATCAACGGTCCACAGCATCTGCGGAATACGGCCAAGGATCTCGCTGGCCAGGTCCTGTTCGACGCCGAGTTCGTCACGCTGTTCCCTGATCTGTTCCACCGCTGCGCGCCAGTAGGCTTCGGTCATCACGGCCAGGTCGCGGAAGATTATCTTGATCAGCGCGGATTCCAGCGCGTCCCGGTCCTCGTTCGCAATTTGCGGGTCGCTGGCCACCAGGCGCCGCAGGTGTTCCATAAACAGGCGGTACGCGCCCAGTGCCCAGACCGGCTTCACACCCAGCTGGTAGTGCGCGCGACCTACCTGCTCACTGCGACCGGTCGCCTTTTCGTCGATATCGCCTTTCAGCAGACTCAGCTTGTGCTGGAGCATACAGCGCACCAGTTCCCCGATGTTGCCACCGGAGCGCTCGTAGGCATACATCACGTCGGCGATGTCAGGATTGTCGAACAGGTAGTTGTAACTGGTTTCCGCAAAACCCGCGGCACCCTGGGCAAGGATGTCCCGGTAACGGTTAAGTAACAGCGTATCTTCGCCGTTCAGCTGCAAAACATAATTGAATTCTTTCCCCTGAATAGGGGCGACAGAGGATTTCCTGCGCGTATTGCGCCGCCCTTCCTCCTTTGACTTTGTGCTTTTTTTCGGTGGTGTTGGCATTGCCAATGCCCAGCATTGTTATAGTTGTAACAAGACGTTAGCACAAGATTATCCATAAATACAATCAATCTGTTACCAACAGTCAAGTGGTTTTTTCCAACGCAGTTCCGAAGCAACGGGAACAAGTTCTTGAAATCAGGTCGATTAGGCAAAAAGATCCAGTCGCCCGCTCTCCAGAAAGCCGCCAAGCGGGATGTCCAGCACGGTTTCCAGTCCTGCATCCTGCTCGGTAGCCTCCCCCTCCCCCTGCCAGGCCGTTGCCTTGCCTTCACCGGCGCTACGCTGCTGTTCGGCAAAAGACTGCCCGGAAACATCCACATCCACCAGTTCGACCCCTGAAGCATCGAATATTTCACGTAACCTGGGCAAAGCGGCTTCCAGCGCCTCCCGAACCACGCCGTGAGCAGAAACGAACTGGATGCTCGCCTGCTCGTTCTGCACCTGGATACGTACTTCCATGGGTCCAAGGTGCGCCGGATTCAGTTTGATCTGTGCGCCCTGGAGTTTCTGACCAGCCATCCACTGGATACGTTCACCCAGCGCCTGATCCCAACCCCCCTGATTTAGCGGCGTGCCCAGTGTGAGCGTCGGCACAGCGGGGGCCGGGCCGGAAGACGCAGACTGAACGGCCGCCGGTGGCGCAACGGTACTGCCCGTGGAATCCGTGCGCAACAACGTATCAGTGATTCTGGATGTATCCGGATTGTCGCGCTTCAAAACCGCGATCATACTGGCCAGCCGGGTATGATAACGCTGTCCGGTATCCTGCTGCCGAATCTGCGCCAGGGCCCTGTCCAGGCCGGTATTTTTCAATTCAGAGCCGGCTTCCTCCGCCAGCGCGCTGTCACCTGCCGCAACCAGCGCGGAGCGGCCATCGACGTATGGCTGTTGCGCTCGGTTGCCCTGCCCGGCGGCGCCATCCTGTTGCAGCGTCTTGCCATCAACCGCGGCCAGCATGGCAGCCTGCGATTCTGCGACTGTCCGGCTGTCCGGAATAGCAACCAGTAACTGTTGCAGCACCACAGCGATATCGTCAGCCGGGTTCAGTTCACCACCGGCCTGGAGCTGCTCCAGCCTGGCGGCGATCCGGTCCATCAGCTGCGAGGTATCGACACCCGCGTTTTCCGCACTGTCCAGAACCTGCTGCAGCAGCGGCAACAGCTTGCCCCCTTGCGGCAAGGATTGCAGTTGCAGGGCCAGGCTTTCGGCATCGGCGGGGAGTGCCAGGCCATCGGCCGGCTGTGACGGCAATGCCGCGTGTGCCTCATCGAGAAGCGGTCCAAACCCGCCGGATAAGCCCGTATCTTGTTGTTTAAAAGACATATTAGTTCCGACGGCTGCTGCATTGCCAGTGCTGTCGGGGGTTAGCTGTAGTGTCGCCAGGGGGCCATTCATCCCGCTACTCCTGCATAAAATCAAGTGACCTGCAGAGTGTTAGAGCAATGGCTGTGCCAATTCTATTTTTTTATCGCACGCAGCGCGCGCTCGTCCTGTTCCTGTTGCTCCTTGCGCTCCTGCTGACGGTGCTCTTCGCGGCAGTAACGGTGCACCACCTTGTCGATCACCTGGCTGTGCGAGCGTGTTTCTATCCACTGCTGGCGGGTTTGCTCGTGCTGGCTGCGGCACTGTTCGATCAGGACCTCCTGCTGACGGATGGCTTCGCCCAGGCGATTGAGGAAGGCACGGTAATCCTGGATGCGCGCGGCATCCAGCCCGCCGCCACCGGATAATTCGAAATCCCTGGTGTACTGGTCACGATAGGCACGCAATTCCTCCAGTCTGGCACGCTGGGCATCCAGGTTCTGCTGGCTCTGGCCGAGTTTCTGCACCGCGTTCTGCTCGCGGCTGTGCGCGACGCGCTGTACCGGTTGCATGCGTTTGGAACGTGTCATTGCGGATTCATTCCTTTACGTCTGCGCCGGCAGCCGCGTTGGGGGGTGCACCCAGCGCTGTTGCCAGACCGGCCAGGCTATCGTTCCACGTTACCCGCTCGTGCATGTGCTGCTGCAGGAAGCGGCTCATTTGCGGCTGCATGGTGATGGCTTCATCGACCCTGGCATCACTGCCCGGCTGGTAGGCGCCGACATTGATCAGGTCGCGATTCTGGCGGTAACTCGAATAGACCTGGCGGAAACGGCGTACCGCCTGTTCGTGCTCGGGCGCCACGATATTGACCATGACACGACTGATAGAGGCTTCGATATCGATAGCCGGGTAATGCCCGGCTTCCGCCAGTTCCCTCGACAGCACGACGTGCCCGTCCAGGATAGCGCGCGCCGCATCGGCGATCGGGTCGTTCTGGTCGTCACCCTCCACCAGCACGGTATAAAACGCGGTAATCGAACCGCCCCGGTCACCGGTACCGGCACGTTCGACCAGTTGCGGCAGCCGGGCAAATACGGAAGGTGGATAACCCTTGGTGGCCGGCGGTTCACCGATGGCCAGCGCGACTTCGCGCTGTGCCTGCGCAAAACGCGTCAGCGAATCCATCAGCAGCAATACCTGTTTGCCCTGGTCCCGGAAATATTCCGCAACACTGGTCGCCAGCATGGCGCCATGCATGCGCATCACGGGCGAATTGTCCGCCGGTGTGGCCACCACCACGGCACGCGACAACCCTTCATCACCCAGAATGTTCTGTACGAACTCCTTGACCTCACGACCACGTTCGCCGATCAGCCCGACCACGATCACATCGGCGTCGGTATAGCGCGTCATCATGCCCAGCAAGACACTCTTGCCGACACCACTGCCCGCGAACAGGCCCATACGCTGGCCACGGCCGACACTCAACAGGGCATTGATGGCAGCGACACCGACATCCAGTGGCTCACTGATAGGCGGACGCGACAGGGGATTGATCGCGCGCCCGGTCAGCGGCACATGCCGGTCGGCCTGAATGGGGCCCTTGCCGTCCAGTGCGTTGCCTGCGCCGTCGAGCACCCGGCCAAGCACGTGCTCGCCTACCGGCACTTCATAACCGTTGTGTACCGGCACCACCCTGGCATCAGGACCCAGACCCTGCAAGTCACCTATCGGCATCAGGTAAAGCTTGTCGTCGTGAAACCCCACCACCTCGGCTTCGATCGGGCTGCCCATACGGGACTCGATCATGCAACGCCCGCCAATGGCCGCCTGACAACCAACGGCCTCCAGGGTGAGTCCCACCATGCGTGTCAGTTTACCGGCGACAACCAGTGGCCGGGTTTCTCCCGCGCGCTGCAAATACGGGTCCAGACGCTGCTTCCACTGTTCATTGCGGGCACTCTGCAGCATCAGCTTTCCTGGCTGTCGCCATGCCGCTGACCGCCCAGCACGCGGGCTATCACCGCGTTCAGGCGGGTTTCGATAGTGGCATCGATCTGTGATGTGGTAGTGAATACCCGGCAACCACCGCGGTCCTGCACCGGGTCCTCCACAATCCGGATGGCCTGTTCCCCTTCGTGCAGGGACAGCGCCTCGCGGACGATCACGGCATCTTCCGGGTTCAATGCCAGCTGGACGTCGCGTGCCGCTACCGGCAACACCGCCAGCGCCTCGCGAACAACGCCGACCACCTGCCCGGGATCTGTTTTCAGTTCACGCCGCACCAGCTGGCGGGCCACCAGCATGGCCAGTTGCACCAGTTGCTGTTCGACACCGTCGTCCAGTTCCTCGAGCGGCTTTTCAAGTGTCTGTAAAATCTGCTCGAGAGACCGGGCGCGGTCCAGCATTTCATCCCGGCCTCTGTCCCGACCTTCCTCCAGCCCCTGCCGGAATCCTTCCCGGCGCGCCTGTTCCTCGATTTCCTCCAGCTGACGTGCGGTCACCGGCCGCTGGCGGCCGCCCCTCGACTGTACCTCCGGCACATTCCAGGCCTGGCAGTCCGCCAGTTCCTCACTGCGTATGACTCTAGACAAACTGTTCAGCCCCCTTGCCGCCCAGCACCAGTTCGCCGGACTCGGACATGCGCCGTGCAATCGACAGGATTTCCTTCTGTGCACCTTCAACCTCGCTGAGACGCACCGGACCCTTGTTTTCCAGGTCGTCACGCATCATCTCGGCGGCGCGCTTGCTCATGTTGCCGAAGATCTTCTCCTTCATGGCTTCATCCGCACCTTTCAGCGCCAGAATCAGCGTCTCGGAAGACACCTCCCGCAACAGCGCCTGGATACCACGGTCATCGACATCGATGAGGTTGTCGAATACAAACATGAGGTCCTGGATCTGCTGCCCCAGTTCGGCGTCTGCATCCTTGATGGCCTCCATGATTTCACCTTCGATGGCGCTGTCCACAAAATTGAGAATATCCGCAGCGGATTTCACACCGCCTACGCTTGAGGATTGCACGTTCTGGTTACCCGAAAACTGGCGTTCCAGAATTTCATCGAGCTCCTGCAGCGCGGAAGGCTGAATACCATCGAGTGTGGCGATACGCAGCAGCACGTCGTGCCGGGTTCGCTCCGGAAAGTATTTGATGACTTCGGCAGCGTGATCATTGTCCAGATAGGATAAAACGATGGCCTGAATCTGCGGGTGCTCCAGGCGAATGAGTTCCGCCACCGCTCTGGCGTCCATCCACTTCAGGGCTTCCAGTCCCTTGGTGCTGCTGCCCAGCAGGATACGATCCATTAATCCCTTGGCCTTGTCCTCACCCAGGGCGCCAACCATTACCGAGCGGATGTATTGGTCCGAATCCACGCCCAGCGCGGTCTGTTCCTGTACGGTCTCGGTAAAGTTCTCCAGTACCCGGGTCACCTGCTCACGCGGCACATTGGTCATGCCGGCCATGGCCGAACCCACCTTCTGGACCTCCTTGGGCCCCATGTGCTTCAGTACTTCGGCCGCATTGTCCTCGCCCAGCGTCAGCAACAACACCGCGGCACGGTCAGTACCGTTCAGCTTCAGCTTACCCTCATCCATCTTCGCCCACCCAGTTCTTTACCACCTGTGCAACACGTTTCGGATCTTCACCCACCGCGCCTTTCGCCGCCTCCAGGTGCTGTTCGTAACCTATTTGCGGGGCCGCGAGCTGCGCCTGCTGCGGGCTGGCACCGGACAGACTGAGCTGATCCTCACCGACACCGGATTCGCCTGCTGCCGCCGCAGCGGGCACCATGGCATTGGCCTGCATGGTCTGTGCGCCCTTCTCCGCCAGACTGCGCATCACCGGTTTCAGCACACCGAATACCACCAGCAGCACACCCAGCACACCGACGCCCTGTTTGGCGACATCCCATACCCAGGGCTGTTCCAGCAGGGAGGGCTCCGGCAGGGCTTCGGCTTCCGGCTGCTGAATAAACGAAGTATTGATAACGTTGATAGTGTCACCGCGCTGCTCGTCGAAACCGACGGCATCCTTGACCAGAGCGGTGAAACGCTTCAGTTCCTCATCGTTCCAGGGTTTGCTGACCAGTTCATCGTTGGCATCGAGTTCCTGCTTGTCATCGATTACAACGGCAATGGACAGGCGGCGAATGGTGCCGCTGGCCAGTTTGGTGTGACTGATGGTCTTGTCCAGCTCGTAGTTACGGATACTGCTCTTGCTGTTGTTGACCGGTGCCGCGCTCGGCGCAGTACTCTGGCTGCCGGCACTCTGCCCGGAAGCGTCCGCCTGTTGCACCACGGCATCATCCGGTGGCTGGTTGGACAGTGCGCCGGGGATACCGGAGGCTCCGGCGCCGGCCGTGGTGCTATCCTCACTGATCTGCTCACTGCGTAGCAGGCGCAGTTCCGGGCGACCGGGGTTATAAACCTCCTGGGTGCGCTCGGTGGTCGTGAAGTCGAGATCGGCGCTGATACTGGCGCGCACCCTGCCGGCACCGATAATCGGCTCCAGCAACTGCCGGATGCGTTCGGCGTAGGTCAGTTCCAGCTTGCGGTTGTAGGAAAACTGCGTGGACGTCGATGCCATGCCATTATCGGCGCTGGCGCTGTTCAGCAACTCGCCGCGCTGATCGACAACGGTAACATTGGCGGGCTTCAGGTGCGGCACGCTGGACGACACCAGGTGCACGATCGCGGCGACCTGCTCCTCGTCGAGCGAACGCCCGGAGTAAAGATCGATCATGACCGATGCCGTCGGAGCAGAACGTTCGCGCAGGAACACGGAGCGTTTCGGAATCGCCAGGTGCACGCGCGCATTTTCAACATTGCGCAACGTGGCAATGGTGCGGCCAAGCTCACCTTCCAGGGCACGCTGGAAACGTGCCGTCTCGATAAACTGGCTGGTGCCGAAACCCTGTTCCTTCTGCAACATTTCAAAACCCATGGCATTGCCTTCCGGCAAGCCGTCCTTCGCCAGTTCCATGCGCGCGGACTGAACCTTGCCGCTTTCTACCATGACGGCCCCTGTGGTTTCATCCACCTTGAAACCGATGCCCGACTTCTGCAGGGCATCGATTACCTGCCCCGCATCCTTGCTGCCAAGGTTGGCGTATAACAACGTGTATCCCGGCTGCTGCGACCAGAGCACCACCGCCACACCGATCGCGACACTCGCCGCAAGACCCACCATCAAACCGATCTGCCGTAAGGCCGGCAAACCCTGGAAGCCGTGAACTGTTTCTGCTTTTACCATTGCCATTGCTATGCTCTACCTGTTGTCAGACCGGCATACTCATAATGTCCTTGTAGGCCGTTACCAGGCGGTTGCGCACCTCGGTCATGGCCTGAAAGGCAACCCCGGCTTTCTGTAACGCGATCATTACCTCGGTAACATCCACGCTCGGATCACCCGCACTGAAAGCACTGGAAAGTTTGGACGCCACCTGCTGGGTGTCGTTGACGCTGTCGATAGACTGTTTCATCAGGTCGGCGAATTCCGTGCGCGGGGCCTGCGCTGAACCCGCCTCCGCCGGTCCGCCCTGTGCCGCGGCGGTAAGCCGCCGCATTTCCGCCAGTACCTGTTCCACATTGTTGATGCTGCTCATATCCCAATCCCCCTAGGCCGGAACCGCTATACCCTGCTCACGCATGCGCGCCCGCTTGTAGCGCAGTGTGCGCGG
>JBHHXO010000096.1:0-11877 GCA_046757125.1 Thiogranum sp. | reverse complement strand
ATTTTCGATTCTCCTAAGGTTGTTCATTTCTGCACCTAACAGTTATATCTACGGAAGGTTGTGTATCTGAGATAGGCAGAACCATATGTAATTCTATTTGACATTACTCCACTCTCCCTTAAAACTCCCGGGTTGATCAAGGACGATCATTAGCTTGCCAGGAGTTCATATCATGGATGATGCAGCCTCCCGTTTCTGGGACCAGTATATCTCAAAAACAGCAACCTACAACGTACCAGAGGGCGCGCGTCGCTGGTATGTCCGTCACGCTGAAGCTTTTATCAAAGCACAGTCGGGGCGGCGTCTTTCGACGCTCACTGCGGAAGATATTGAGCACTATCTCAAAATGAAAGGCAGAAACGAGAAACTGACTGATTGGCAATTCAGGCAACTGGTTGATGCTCTGCGCATTCTTTTTACAGGCGTCGTTTCGTCCGCGTGGGCCAATAGCTTCGACTGGGCCGGTTGGAAAGCCGGGGCACGTGAACTGCCTGCTGATCATGCCACAATCGCACGCCGTACTGTATCCGGAGATCAGGCCACGGCATTGAGTGATCATGCTGCCAGCGATAAGGCGGTTAATCAGTTTCGACTACGCTTCCCCGAGCTGTACAGCCGCTTCATTGCTGCTATAAGGGGACTGCAATATTCCATTCGCACCGAAAAGACGTATCTTTTCTGGGTGGCCCGGTTTGTTCTGTACGGTCGATTTACTACGGCGGATGAGATGCAGACTGACAGGATTGCACCTTATCTTGAATACCTCGCTGTCAATCGCAATGTTGCGCCCAATACACAGAGTGTCGCACTCAATTCCCTCGTCTTTTTCTACCGGCATATCCTGAAGCGGGAAATAGAAGGTAAACTGGATTACAAGCGCGCAACCAAACCACGTCGACTCCCTGTGGTTTTATCGGTCGATGAAGTCAGCCGTTTGCTCAGCAGTATAGACCATACACTGTATCGTTTAATGGCCAGCTTGCTGTATGGCAGCGGCCTGCGGCTGATGGAGTGCATACGCTTGCGTATCTGCGATCTGGATTTTGATTATAAGCAGATTGTTGTACGCGATGGAAAAGGCAGGAAGGATCGCGTGGTGCCCATGCCTGAAAGGCTGGTTGCGTCGCTGAAAGAACAGATCGATAAAGTACGCAGCCTGCATGACGAAGACCTGGAGGCGGGTTATGGCGAGGTGCACCTTCCCTACGCACTTGCGCGTAAATATCCCTCGGCAGCCAAAGAGTTCCGCTGGCAGTATGTCTTTCCTTCGGTGAGAATTTCGATTGACCCGAGAACCGGAAAAGCCATGCGGCATCATATTCACGAGAATAATCTGCAAAAACGGGTCAAGAAATCATCGGATAAATCCGGCCTGTCGAAGAAGGTTAACTGCCACACGCTGCGGCATTCGTTTGCCACGCACTTATTGCAGGCAGGCTACGACATAAGAACCGTGCAGGAGCTGTTGGGTCACGCCGATGTGTCCACCACGATGATCTATACGCATGTGCTGAATCGCGGCGGGCGTGGTGTGCGCAGTCCGCTGGACGAACGCAATCAGGGTTGAGGACGGGTGTGCTCCCGTCTGCAGACCGGGAGCCATTGGCTGTTCGACCGGCTGCCGGTCAGCCCGAAAACACAACCGACAGAAAGCTGGCCCAGGCCATGACCACCAGTACCACCACGATGGTGATGGGAAAACCCTGAAAACTGAACATTGCACTTCCTCGCTACGGCGCCGGCACAGGCCCGCAGGCCGGTTGAATATTAGCAATATCTTATCTTACTCGTCGTCATCCTTCAATTCCGGCCGGTGCGGGATGCGCGGGTCGTCGTCGTCCATCAGGATACGGTGGGCGGGGCCTTCCAGGTCCTCGAACTGGCCGCTGCGGATGGCCCACAGGAATACCCAGATCGCGACGCCCATGATGACCAGGCTGATGGGTATGAGCAGAAAAAGAATATCCATATCAATCCGGTGGCAGCTTGCGCAGGCGCAGGGCGTTGATCACGACGACCAGTGAACTGGTGGACATGCCGATGGCCGCCATCCAGGGTGCGATCCAGCCGGCAGCGGCCAGCGGCAGGGCCACAACATTATAAACCAATGCCCAGGCCAGGTTCTGGCGAATCACCGCCAGGGTTCGGCGGCTGGTGCGGATGGCCGTCACCAGGTGCGGGAGCTGTTCGGACAGCAACACCATATCGGCACTGGCGTGCGCCAGCTGGGTGCCGCCCCCCATGGCCAGCGATACCTGGGCACCCGCCAGCACCGGTGCGTCGTTGACGCCGTCGCCGACCATGGCCACCACGGCGCCCTGTTCCTGCAAGGCGCGGATACGGGCGAGTTTGTCCTCGGGACGGCAACGCGACTGGTAGCGGTCGATGCCCAGCGCATCCGCTACCGACTGCACCGTGGCCTGTTCGTCCCCGCTGAGCAGCTCCACCCTTACACCCAGCCTCCCCAGCCGCCGCACGGTCTCGGCGGCATTGGCACGCAGCCGGTCGGCAAAGGTGAAGTGCGCCAGCAATCCCTGCTCGTTGCCAAGCAATACACCGGCCTGCCCGTCGCTGCCGGTTGTCCCGGCCGAGGTGTCTCTACCCTGCAGTTCGAGCACGAATCCAGGGATACCGATACGGTAGCGCTGCCCGTCTATCCGGCCTTCGATTTCCAGGCCTGCCTGCGCGTTTACATCCCCTGCACTCAGACCGGCATCACTTTCCTGGCAAAGCGCCCTGGCAATCGGGTGCTCTGAACGCTGTTCGAGCGCCGCGGCAAGCCGCAGGCAGTCTTCCCGGCCGAGCGTGCCCAACAACTCGATCTGTTCGAGCCGCAGGCGACCTTCCGTCAGGGTGCCGGTCTTGTCGAATATCACGTGAGTCGCGCGCGCCAGCGTTTCCAGCGCATGGCCACGGGTGGTTAGAACACCCAGGCGCGTAAGCGCACCGGTTGCCGCCGTCACCGCAGCCGGCGTCGCCAGCGACAGGGCGCAGGGACAGGTCACCACCAGCACCGACAAGGTCACCGCGAATGCGTGCGCCGGATCGTGCCACCACCACCAGCCGGCGACTGCGGCGGCCACCAGCAGCAATGCAGCCACGAACCAGCCGGCGACCCGGTCCGCGGTACGCGCCACGCCGGGTTTTTCCGTCTGCGCGCGGTCCAGCAGGCGCACGATGGCGGACAATACCGTGTCCTCGCCCACCTGCTCTATCTCCATCACCAACGGACTCTCGTTGTTCACCGTGCCGCCGACCAGCAGATCACCCGGCTTGCGTAACTGCGGGAGACTTTCGCCGGTCAGCAACGATTCATCCACCGAGCTGCGACCGTCCACTACCCGGCCGTCGGCGGGCACGCTCTCACCCGGACGTATCAACACCCGGTCACCAATGGCCAGGTCTGCCACCGGAATCCGTTCCTCACCCGCTGCGCTGAGTCGCACGGCGGTAGCAGGTAACAGTTTGACCAGTTCCTCGGCGGCCTGGCCGGCGCGGTGGCGGGCACCCATTTCCAGGAAACGTCCGGCCAGCAGAAAGAAGGTGAACATGGTCACCGAGTCGAAGTAGATCTCGCCGGTGCCGCGCAGCGTCGACCAGGCGCTGGCCAGGAAGGCCCCGCCAATGGCCAGTGATACCGGCACGTCCATACCGAGCCGGCGGCTTTTCAGATCGCGCCAGGCGCTGGTAAAAAAGGTACGCGCGGAGTACAGGATGACGGGAGTGGTAATCAGCAGACTGACCCAGCGCAGGAAACCGCGCAGGGCTTCGCTCATACCTTCATAAGCACCGGCATACAGGGCTACCGCCAGCATCATCACCTGCATCATGCCGAGGCCGGCAACGGCCAGGCGGCGCAGGGCCTGCTTTTTTTCCTGCTTGTAAAGCTGTTCCTGTCGGCCGGGATCGAAGGGGTGGGCGTGATAGCCGATGGCACTGATGGCTTCGAGTATTTCACTGAGCCTGATGCGCTGGTTGTCCCAGCGTACCCGTGCCCGGTGGGTCGAGTAGTTGACCGCGAAATCCAGCACGCCGGGTAATGCCTTTACGTGCCGCTCGTTGAGCCAGACGCAGGCGGCACACACAATGCCTTCAAGAATCAGCGCAGCCTCGCGCTCTTCTCCCGGCTGCCGGCGCACAAAACTTTTTTGCAGGTCGTCCCGGTCATACAGCTCGAGTTCGTTGAGCTCTTCGGGTATGAGTTCCTGCGCGCGCGGGGATTTCTCTGTGCGGTAGCGGTAGAAGTCTGTCAGTCCGCCGGCCACTATTGCGCCGGCGACCGCCTGGCAACCACGGCAACACATGGGCTGTTGTTGCCCCATGATCTCGACACTGTAGTCGGCCCCGTCGGGTACCGGTAATCCACAGTGGAAACAGTCCTGTTGCTGTTTGTTATCGGTCAAGTCGGGCATTCTCTGCTATTGGCGCAACCATAAAGATCAGGGGAACGAAAGCGTACCGACGCTGCCTTATTGTCATTCCGGCGCAGGCCGGATCCCGGCCTGTGCCGGGATGACGATACGCCGGAGTTTGCCTAGTCGTTTGCCCGGGAAGCCTCTGCAACCGAAGTACTGGCATGCACTTCGTGCAGCTGCGCGCCGCGCTTTACGGTAAGCACCAGGTTCCACGTGCCCGGCTCCGGCAGGGCCAGTATGACACGGTACAGACCGGGTTCAATCTCCTGCATGGTGAAGCTGTAATCCAGGCGGCTGTCGGAAGGCCGCTGGAAAACTCCGCTGACCTGTGCGAACTGCAACGGCGTTCCGCCGGCTTCCGACACCTGCACCTGGAACGGTGCCGGGCGACCGGCAACCGGATCGGCCAGCCAACCCTTTTTCAGCTGCCAGCCGCGCTGTTCCTGACGTTTTACCTGTTCCAGGTATTCGTTATAGAGACTTTCTTTCTTCTGGTAGTCGCGGGCCACGGTTCCGGGGAAGACCGAGCTAACCTGCTGGCGCTGCGTCGCCTCGGGCAACAGGTAATCCGCAACCGGTCCCGGCAGGCCCTGGCTGGAAATCACCACCAGCACACCATCCAGCGCCAGCAGCACGACAAAGAAGATAATGATGACTGCCGGTCCCCAGTGGAACCAGCGGCCGGAGGCCTGCCGGTGCTCGCGCGCGTGACTGACGATACCCGACAGGTAGGCGGTAACCGCCAGCACGGCAACATACATGGCCAGCACATCGGCACCCGGCCAGTTCCACATACTGTAGATAACGACTGCCGCAACAGACAACAGGGCAACGACCAGCGCGGCCTGTTTCCCGTTCATCGGTGTCAACCGGTACATCAGCAGGAACACCAGCACCTCGGCGACGGCACTCAGCGGCAGCGCAAACAGGGACTGCAACATCAGTATTCCCCGCCCGGCAGGTAAAAGGTCGCGGGTGCGCTGATCATGCCGAGGTCCTGTCTTTTTTGCGGAACGATATCCAGGAAGAAACTGCGCGAGCCTTTCTCGTCGTGATTCGAGCGCCAGCGCACCCGCACCAGCACGCGCAGGCTGCGCTGGGGCGCGAGGGTCAGCGCGGCGAATTTGCCTACGTCCAGCTCGGCTCCGGCCAGGCCGTGCATCATGATAGCCAGGTCGACCGCCTCGTCGGTCTTGTTCTCGATATGCAGTTCATAGCTGTTCTGTATATGACCGTTGGACAGGCGCACGAACAGCGGTTGCCGAACCTGTACCACCGCCACGTCCAGCGGCGCCTGGCTGCTGACACTCCACGCCAGGGCGGCGACCGCGATCAACAGGGCCAGCCCGTAGGCGATGGTCTTGGGTTTCAGCAGGGAACTCTTTTTGCCCTGCGCCTGCGCCTCGGAGGTATAGCGAATCAGGCCGCGCTCCCGGCCCAGCGAGTCCATAATGGTATCGCAGGCGTCGATACACAGGGCGCAACTGATGCATTGCACCTGCAGGCCGTTGCGGATGTCGATACCGGTCGGGCACACCTGCACACAGAAACCGCAATCGATACAGTCGCCGGCACCCTGCTGCCGGCGCTGCTCGCGGCTTTTCAGCTCCCGGGTGATTTTATGGCGACCCTGCTCCCCTTCGCCACGCGACACGTCATAAGCGACGATGCGCGTGTCCGCGTCGAACATGGCTGACTGGAAGCGCGCGTAGGGACACATGTAGGTGCATACCTGCTCACGCGCCAGCCCCGCCATGACGTAGGTGGTCGCCGTCAGGAACAGCGTTGTCGCGTAGGCCGCGAATGGCGCAGAACCGGTAAACCATTCCAGCACCAGCTCGGGCGCGTTGTCCCAGTACAGGGTAAAGGTCAGGCCGGTCCAGAAAGCAACCGCCAGCCACAGGGCGTGTGTCGCGACCTTGCGCAGCAGCTTGTTCGCGTCCCAGGGCGACTTGTCCAGGCGGATGCGCGCGACACGGTCGCCCTGCACCAGGCGCTCGATCAACATGTACAGATCGGTCCACAAGGTCTGGAAACAGAAATAACCACAGAAGGCGCGACCCGCTATGCCGGTCACGAAGAACAGCAGCAGGGCCGCAATCAACAGGATGCCGACCAGCCACAGCAGATCCTGCGCGTGCGCCACCAGGTTGAAAATATAGAACTTGCGGTCGGCGATATCGAACAGTACAGCCTGATCGGGCCCGGTGTTACGTTCCCAGCGCAGCCAGGGCAGGAGAAAATACACGCTGTAGGCGAAGCCCAGCACGGACCATTTGAAATTGCGGAAACGCCCCTTGACCGAGCGCGGATAGATCTGGATACGCGGTTGATACAGCGCGTCTTTGCCGGCATCAGCCATTGTTGCGGTTACACGTGGCGGACGGCAGGGGGTCCGGGTGGCCTACTGGCCGCCCCCCAGCTCATGCACGTAGACAGTCAGCAGTTTGATCTGCGCCGCGCTGAGGCGATCCGACCAGCCCGGCATGCGGCGTTCCACCCCGTTGCTGATCACCTGTTTCACGCGTTCCTTCCTTGCCGCCAGGTCCGGTGCGCCGTTGACATCGGCGATGGTCCAGATCCGGTCGGTCAGGTTGGCGGCGCCCTGTGACTTGAGCCCGGTAGCAGCCGGCGTATGGCAGTAGTAACAACCGCCTTCGTTGGTCTGGAATATATCCTTGCCGCGCCCGCTGGCAGCGGCATCGACCGGCTGGCCGGAAAGGCTCAGCACGTAACTGGCGATATCGTCGAGCTGTGCATCACTGAACACTTCGCGGTACGCCGGCATGAAGCCAAGATGACCATCCCTGATAGTCGCTTCGATATCCGCCACGGAGCCGCCCCACAACCAGTCGTCATCCGCCAGGTTGGGGAACAGGCCGATGACACCGGCGCCACCGGCGCCGTGACAGGGCGCGCAGTTATCGCCGAAGATACCCCTGGCCATGGAGCGCGTGAAAGCCATCATTTCTGCATCGCCGAGAATTTCCGCGTAACCGGCAGCGGCCACCTTGTCCAGGTATTCACGACTCAGCACGGCGCTCTTGCCTTCCTGCAAATCCCTGATCAGGGCTGAACGCGTGTTCCAGTGCGTGGTCTTGCTGTTACCCTCGCTATCCACGAAGGTAATGTTGTTCATGATACCCCTGGTGTAGCTGTCGGCTATCGGCCAGGCCGGGTAGAACACCCAGTACACGACGGCAAAAACCACCGTGGCATAGAACGACCACAGCCACCAGCTCGGCAGGGGATTATTGTACTCCTGGAGATCACCGTCCCAGGCGTGCCCCGTGGTCTGCACGGCGCCCTGCTTGTTAGCTTTTGTCTGACTCATTTTTTTCTTCCCCACCGCGCGCGGCGTTCAAGTCCGGTTCGTCGTCCTGCAAGGGCATGTACTTGTAGGACTCCAGCCGTTCGGCACGTTTCTTACCCGTGTACAGGTAGAGCAGGATCGCGCAGAACGTAGTAAAAAACAGTAACAGCGCGAAAATCTTGCTGTTTTCGAAACGGGTAAACCAGAGAAACAGGTCTGTCATGGCTGTGATCTGTCAGCAATTCCGGTCAACGGAAATCTGCAAAATAACCTTCGTCATATTTGCTGAAATCCACCATCGTGCCCAGCACCTGCAGGTAGGCCACCAGCGCATCCATTTCAGTGATGCGCGCACGCTGGCCGTCGTAGTTCTCCGTCAGCGCCTGCTGTATCAGGTTTTCTTCGGCGCGCAGGATGTCCAGCTGGTCGGCCGTTTCCACGCCGAACTCGGCGATGTTGGCCTCGTATTCCTGCCGGGTTTCCGAATACGGGACACCGGTTACCTTCAGCGCGCGCATGCGGCCCTGTACATCCGAATAATCCAGATCGTTCTCCAGCAGCCAGGGGTAGTTCGGCATAATGGACTGCGGCACCACGTCACGCGGGTTGACCAGGTGCGTTACGTGCCACTCGTTGGAATATTTTTCTCCTACGCGCGCGAGGTCCGGGCCGGTACGCTTGGACCCCCACTGGAAGGGGTGGTCGTACTTCGATTCCGCCGCCAGGGAATAGTGGCCGTAGCGCAGCAGCTCGTCGCGGAACGGGCGGATCATCTGGGAATGGCACAGGTAACAGCCTTCCCGCTGGTAGATATCACGCCCGCGCAGTTCCAGTGCCGTGTAGGGACGCACACCTTCCACGTCCTCCACGGTATCGTCGATGTAGAACAGGGGCACGATTTCCACCAGGCCGCCGATACTGACCACGATCAGGGTCAGTATCACCAGCAGCGCGGCATTGGTTTCGATAGTTTCGTGTTTGATCACTGTATTTTCTCCGTCCGGAAAGCCGCTCAGGCGCGCGCCATCCTGGCGGCAATCCTGGCTTCAAGTTCTGCAGCCTCGACACGCGACCTGCGAATAGTCATGAACATGTTGAGCGCCATGACCGCAACGCCCGACACAAAGAACAGGCCGCCCAGCGTGCGCCAGACATACGGCTTGTGCAGGAAAGCTACCGATTCAACAAAGGTGTAGGACAGGTTGCCGTAGTCATCAAAGCTGCGCAGCATCAGGCCCTGCACGATGCCCGCCACCCACATCGAGGTGATGTAAAGCACGATGCCGATGGTCGCCAGCCAGAAGTGCAGATAGATCAGGCGGGTACTGTACATCCGGGTATCGTAGAGACGCGGCATCATATGGTAGAAGGAACCGAAGGACACCATCGCCACCCAGCCGAGCGCACCCGAATGCACGTGTCCGACCGTCCAGTCCGTGTAGTGCGACAGCGCGTTTACGCTCTTCAGCGACATCAGCGGACCTTCGAAGGTCGACATGCCGTAGAACGACAGCGCGGTGATCAGAAACAGCATGATGGGGTCGGTACGCAGCCGGTCCCACGCGCCCGACAGCGTCATGATGCCGTTGATCATGCCGCCCCAGGAGGGCAACAGCAGCATGATGGAGAAAGTTGCGGCCAGCGTCGAAGTCCAGTCCGGCAGCGCCGTCCAGTGCAGGTGGTGCGCACCGACCCACATGTACAGGAAAGCCAGTGACCAGAAATGCACAATGGACAGGCGGTAGGAATACACCGGGCGCCCGGCCTGTTTGGGAACGAAGTAGTACATCATGCCCAGGAACGCCGCAGTCAGGAAGAAACCCACTGCGTTATGACCGTACCACCACTGGGTCATGGCATCCTGCACGCCGGAAAACAGGCTGTAGGACTTCATTGAAAACAGCCCGACCGGAACGGCGAGGTTATTGAATATGTGCAGCAGCGCGATTACCAGGATAAAGGCGATATAGAACCAGTTGGCGACATAGATGTGTGGCTGGGAACGGCGTCGAATGGTCTGTATATACAGGGTGAAATAGACTACCCAGGTCACCAGGATAATCAGGTCGATGGGCCACTCGAACTCGGCGTATTCGCGCGCCTGGGTATAGCCGAATACATAGCTCAGGGCACCCAGTGCAACCGCCGCCTGCCATCCCCAGAAGGTGAAGCTCGCCATCCAGTCGCTGTACAGGCGTGTCTGGCAGGTGCGTTGCACCACATAGTAGGAAGTTGCGAACAGGGCGCTGCCGCCGAAACCGAATATAACCAGCGTGGTATGTACGGGGCGCAGGCGGCCAAAGGTGAGCTGGGGAATATCGAAATTCAGGAACGGCCATGCCAGTTCCGAGGCAATATAAACACCTGTCGCCATCCCCAGCAGGCCCCATACCAGGGCCATGATGGAAAACTTCTTGATGATGTCGTAATTGTACTGCTGGATGCTGCCGGTTCCCGCCTGTCCCATCGTTCCTGCCTCGTTATGCCCGACTGGCTGCCAAGTCCCCGTGCGGGGATACAAAAACAATACATTCTAATATACAAATGTACTAAAAACAAAGTCCATGGATAAAACATGGTATTTGTTGCCGGTCCGGCCGCCGAAGTGCGCTGTCCACCCCGCGGGAGCGAAAGTCACCGATCGAATTCCGTACCAGTGTAGTGCAGGAAACCTGACGCGCCAGACGGCGCCAACATTCCCGCACCGGACCAGCCGAAGACGAAATCTGTTGACTTGCATCATGTCCCCGCCAAAAACGCATCATTACACTCCACCTACGTTCAAGAACCCGTTAACGGCCAAACAGAGCTTTATGCACAAGTCCACGCCGGCCTGCCCGACAGGCAACGGCCTGTATCCGGATATCGCCGACCGCTGCACGCTGCGCCGCGGCTTCCGCCCGCCATGCTGCGCCGGCAGAACGCTGGCGCAGCGACAAGGCGCCCGCCCCAGACGCAGGACCCTGAACACCGATGGATAAGCTGCCCGGATGATCCTGTCAGACTACGTGAACACGTTCGGCCAGGCGATGCTGGAACGCCACGGTGAACGCGTGCATAAACTCGCACTCAACGCGAGCTTCACCTGCCCCAATCGGGACGGCAGCAAGGGCCGTGGTGGCTGCACTTTCTGCAACAACGTATCTTTCAGTCCCAACGCGCGCCAGCCGGCGCCGATAAGCGAACAGATAGAGGCCGGACGGCGCGTTATCCGCAAGCGCACCGGCGCACAGAAATACATCGCCTATTTCCAGGCCTATACCAACACCTATGCCGATGTCGACGAACTGGCCCGGCTCTATGACAACGCGCTCGCCGAACCCGATGTCATCGGCCTCTCGATCGGCACCCGCCCGGACTGTGTCCCTGACCCGGTACTGGACCTGCTCGCCTCCTATCGGGACAGGGGTCTGGAAATCTGGCTGGAACTGGGCCTGCAGTCTGCCAGCGACGAGACGCTGGAAAAGGTGAACCGGGGACACGGGTTTGCGGAATACGTCAGCGCCGTCCGCAACGCACACGCGCGCAAACTGCAGGTTTGCACACACCTGATCATCGGCCTGCCCGGCGAAGACCGCTCACACTGCAAGACCACGTTGCAGCGCGTCCTTGAACTCGGCGTGGAAGGCCTGAAGCTCCACCCCCTGCACGTCGTCAAGGGTACCCTGCTTGCCAATCAGTGGCGGCGCGGGCAGTACCGGCCGCTGGCGATGGATGAATATATTGCCACTGCCGCCGACCTGATCGAACTCACACCACCCGAAATCGTTTATCACCGGGTAACCGGCACGGCGTCCGAGGCGCTGCTCCTGGCGCCGGACTGGTGCGCATGGAAGTGGCGCGTGCTCAATCTCATCACGCGGGAACTCGCACAACGTAATGTCCGGCAGGGTGAAACCGTTTTGCCGCCGAAAATCGGCATGCCGGCCACAGGGGCAGACTTGCAACCGGAACCCGGCTTAATGAGCCCGCTCCTGCAGGGACAATAAAGGCAGGCAAACAGATGTCAGAAGCAACTGAAAAAATGGAACTGGTGTGCCCGGCCGGCAACCTGCCGGCCCTCAAGGCCGCCGTCGACAACGGTGCAGACGCCGTTTATATCGGTTTCCGCGACGATACCAATGCACGTCATTTCGCCGGCCTGAACTC
>JBHHXO010000095.1:0-11968 GCA_046757125.1 Thiogranum sp. | reverse complement strand
CAGGTTCGCCACCAGCGCCGCAAGGGTATCGTTATCACCAAAGCGCAGCTCGTCACAGGCAACGGTGTCGTTTTCGTTGACCACCGGGATGACACCCAGATCCAGGAGCTTTCGCAAGGCGCTACGCGCGTTCAGATAGCGCGTGCGATTGACCAGGTCATCGTGGGTCAGCAATACCTGCGCGGTGTGCAGACCGTGCGCCTGGAAGTTTGACTCATAGGCCTCTACCAGGCCCATCTGCCCCACGGCTGCTGCGGCCTGCAGTGACACGAGTTCATGCGGCCGCCGCTCCCAGCCCAGCCGGCTCATCCCTTCCGCAACGGCGCCTGAAGACACCAGCACCAGCTCGCAGCCGCGCTGGCGCAAGCTGGTCATCTGTTCTGTCCATGCGTGTATGGCAGCCCTGTCGAGACCGCGGCCATTGTCGGTCAGCAAGGCGCTGCCGACCTTGATGACCCAGCGTTTCGCCCTGCCCACCTCCACACGTTGCTTGCGCTCGCTCATGGTGCTTCAGCTGCAGCCTTCCGCTTGCTTTCGATGGCTTCCATTATTGCAAACACCAGCGCCTGTGTACCCTGTTTTGAAATCGCCGCCACAGCAAACACCGGACCCTGCCAGTCGAGGCGCTGCACAATGTGCTGGCAGCGCGCAGCGCGCTCCTCTTCCGGCAACAGGTCCGTTTTGTTGAGCACCAGCCAGCGCTCGCGCTCGCCCAGCTCGGCACTGAACTTGTCCAGTTCGCGCGCAATCGCCCTGACATCCTGCACCGGATCGCTGCCATCCATCGGTGCTACGTCCACCAGGTGCAGCAACAGACCGGTGCGCGACAAATGCCTGAGAAACTGTACGCCCAGGCCGGCCCCTTCTGCCGCACCTTCGATCAAACCGGGAATATCGGCCACCACGAAACTGCGGTGCGCCTCGACCCGCACCACACCCAGGTTCGGGTACAGGGTGGTGAACGGGTAATCCGCCACCTTGGGTTTCGCCGAGGAGATCGCCCTGATCAGGGTGGACTTGCCCGCATTGGGCTTGCCCAGCAGGCCGACATCCGCCAGCAGTTTCAGCTCCAGCCGCAGGGAACGCTTTTCACCCGGCGTCCCCGGCTTGGACTGGCGTGGCGAACGATTGGTGGAACTTTTATAGCGCAGGTTGCCGAGACCGTGAAAACCGCCGCGCGCCACCACCAGTCGCTGACCGTTCTCCACCAGGTCACCCATCAACTCGCCGGTATCTTCTTCATATACCAGCGTACCCGTCGGCACGCGGATTTCCAGGTCGTCCCCTTTCGCACCGGTACAGTTCCGGCCGCGCCCGTTCTCGCCCCGCTGCGCGGAAAAATTCCGTTCATAGCGAAAGTCAGCCAGGGTATTCAGGTTGGCATCCGCCAGCAGGATGATGCTGCCGCCGTCACCACCGTCACCGCCATCGGGTCCGCCCAGCGGGATATATTTTTCACGCCGGAAACTGACACAACCGTTCCCGCCGTCCCCGGCCTTTACAGTAATCGCAGCTTCATCGACAAACTTCATGGGCAAAATAGGGGACAGACCCCGTTTTCTCCTTCAAAATAGGGGACAGACCCCGTTTTCGTCTTCAGAAAACGGGGTCTGTCCCCTATTTTATCAAACATAAAAAAGCCCCGTACCAGGACGGGGCTTTTCGGCAAGACCGTGAACCGGTCAGGACGGAACCACGTCCACGAATTTTCTGTTTTTCGGGCCGCGTTTAATGAACTTCACCACCCCGTCTGCCTTGGCGAACAGGGTGTGGTCCCTGCCCAGGCCGACATTCACGCCCGGATGAAAATGCGTGCCGCGCTGACGGACAATGATATTACCCGCGAGGACGTCCTGCCCGCCGTAACGTTTTACGCCCAGGCGTTTGGATTCTGAATCGCGCCCGTTTCTGGTGCTACCACCGGCTTTCTTATGTGCCATTGCTGTTTACCTCGAACTCAGGCCGATATGCCCGTGATTTCCAGTTCTGTATACGCCTGGCGATGTCCCTGGCGCTTCATATGATGTTTACGGCGATTGAACTTGATGATTTCCACCTTGTCGCCACGACCGTGCGCCTTTACTTCAGCAGTCACCTTGCCACTGTCCAGGACCGGGGCGCCGATCTTGATGTCGTCACCATCGACGACCATAAGGACCTGGTCCAGATCCACACTCTCGCCCTCGGCAGCTTCCAGCTTCTCGACACGAAGCTTGTCGCCGGGACTGACCCGATATTGTTTGCCGCCAGTTACAATAACTGCGTACATGGCTGATTCTCCAACTTAGCGCACCCGAAAGACGCGCAATTCTATAGATTCAGCGGGTTTGGGTCAAACCATTTGCCTTCTGGTACCCTGCGCGCTTCGCGGTTAGACTAAGCGCTTGAATACAGCCGGATTCGAGCTCAATCAGCATGTCACAACCAATGCAGGAAGTTGTTAAAAAACAAGAGGATATACTGGATATTCGCGATATCCGGGCACTGGTCCACAATGAATCCCTTGCTGTTGACCAGCTGATCCTGAAACGCCTCAGCTCGGATGTGGCGCTGATCGACGAGCTGGGACGCTATATTATCAATAGTGGCGGCAAGCGCCTGCGCCCGCTGCTGGTGCTGCTGGCCGCCCGCGCCTGCGGCTACCAGGGCCACGATCACATCGAGCTGGCCGCTGTCATCGAGTTCATCCACACCGCGACGCTGCTGCACGACGACGTGGTCGACGCCTCTGATCTGCGGCGCGGCAACCAGACCGCCAACGCCATCTGGGGTAACGAGGCCGCGGTTCTGGTGGGCGATTTCCTGTATTCACGCTCCTTCGAGATGATGGTGAGCGTGGGCAATATGCGCATCATGGAGATCCTCTCCGCAACCACCAACACCATCGCTGAAGGCGAGGTTCTGCAACTGCTGAACTGCCATGACCCGGACACCACGGAAACACTGTACCGCGACGTGATCCGCTACAAGACGGCCAAACTGTTCGAGGCATCGTCGCAGCTGGGCGCGGTACTGGGCAGGCAGTCCGAGAGCGTCGAACGGGCTATGGGACGCTACGGCATGCACCTTGGCACGGCCTTCCAGCTGATCGACGATGCGCTGGACTACGGGTCCTCCAGCGAGAATATCGGCAAGAACATAGGCGATGACCTGGCCGAGGGGAAACCCACCCTGCCGCTGATTTACGCCATGCGCAAGGGCACACCACCGCAGGTAAAAGCCATCCGCGAGGCCATCGAAAATGGCGGCCTGGACAATATCGACAAGGTCCAGGAGGCGATTGAATCCACCCATGCCATCGCGTACACTGCGCAGTCCGCGCAACATGAAGCGGATCTGGCTATCAAGGCACTGGCTGAACTCCCCGCCGGTCCCTATAAGGAAGCCTTGTACGGATTGGTCGACTTTTCAGTTAACCGCAGTTACTGAATCGGGGCGTAGCGCAGCCTGGTAGCGCACTTCGTTCGGGACGAAGGGGTCGGAGGTTCAAATCCTCTCGCCCCGACCAATTAAATACCCGGAGCCATACGGGCTTCACGTCAGCACAGGCCGGAGCCCGTTCTCCCTCCAGGCTCACCCACACGGTTATTCTCACCCGCCATACCGTTGTTCCCCGGACAACGGTATGGCGCGTCGGGATTAACCGGATTTCCCGCTTGCCTCTATCTTGACCCCGGACACGGCACAGCTGCCCAGCACCTGTCCATTGTCAGGACGTCAAACCGATTCAGGAGGTAATCATGCTGGTATTAACACGTCGCGTTGGTGAAACCATTTATATATTTCCGTCCAGTGAGCTGCCACCCGACACCCCGATTTCAGCACTGTTCAAGGACGGACCTATTGAGCTTACGTTGACCCGCATCAACGGCAACCAGGCCCGCATTGGTATTGTGGCGCCTCCAACCCTGACTATCGCCCGCGAGGAGGTAAGCTAACCCCGGCGCCGGAACTCGTTAGGCGACACACCGGTCCAGCGGCGAAAGGCGCGGGTAAAGTTGCTGGGCTCGGAAAAACCCAGCAGGTAGGTAATCTCGCCGATACGCCGGTGGCTGTCCTGAATGTACTGGGCCGCAAGATCCTTGCGGGTATCGTCCAGCAATCGTTTGAAACTGGCCCCTTCCGCGCGCAACCTGCGTTGCAGATTCCTGACACTGAGATTGAGCGAACTGGCAATGTCCTTTTGCGTGGGCTGCCCGCCGGGTAACAGCTCAATCAGGCGCGAACGCACCTGCATCGAAACATTCTCTTTATCGAAGCGCCCCAGGTAGTCGATAACAATCCGGTCATTGGCGCGCGCAAGTTCAGGATTGGCCCCCGGCAGCGGTTCGCGCAATATGCCCGGATCGAAATAAAGCACATTTGATTCAGCACCAAATTCAACGGGCGACCGGAACAACGCCTCGAATCGCTCAGCACAATCGGGCCGCGGGCGCTTCAGGGTCAGGCGGGTCGGGTTGAACGTCTCGCAGGTGGCCATGCGACACATGTTGACGAAAACACCTGCTGCCGCATCGAGCGATGCGTGCTCGATATCGACCGACGAGTGACGAATGGAGACATTGAGCTGAACCGATGCTTTCGTTTCCTGCATTGAGATATCAACGACAGTGGATATCATCCGCTGGTATTTAACCAGCCGCTCCAGCGCATCCAGCAGGGTATCGCTGGATAGCCACATGAAACCCAGACCGTGCAGCGCCTGCGGCCTGATATGTTCTGCGACGGCGAGACCGAAGCAGGGGTCGCCGGTTCGTTCCACGGCCAGCCGCCACATACACTGCATTTTAGAGAAAGGGTAACGAACGTCGGGGGAAACAACCGTGTCGGGATCCAGGCCCGCATCGCGAAAGATACCTTCGACGCTGATGCCGTAATCTTTCAGGGTACACCCGATAAGCGATGCCGCAGCACCGATTGTTGTATCTTCTTCCGGCATCGCGAAAATCTCCTGAAACCGGCAACCCCGTTCACACCGGGGGCGACGGAGCACTAGTTATACCACGCATCCTCGTCCAGCAACACGTCCACGCCGGCCGCACATTCGAGGCGGCCAACGGGCAGTGCTTCACCCGCGCGCCAGCGAGCGACCGCCGCACGCTTGCCCGCCCCGGTCACCAGCACCAGCATATTCAGCGACCTGGCAAGGGCGTTATAACTCAGGCTGATTCGCTCGGGTGGCGGCTTGGGCGCGCCGCTAACACCAACAACCAGGCGTTCCGGATCGTGCCTGTGCCCCGGGAACAGGCTTGCCGTGTGTCCGTCTTCCCCCATACCCAGCAGCACAAGATCAAAAGGCACCGCCTTGCGCACGACTTCCTCGTAAACAGCCGCGCCCTGTTCCGGTCCCGCTTCGCCCGGCATCCAGTGCACCTGATCAACAGGGATCGGACTGTGCCCGAGCCAGGCTTCCATGATCATACTGCTGTTGCGTTCGGGATGTGCTGCGGGCAGGCAGCGTTCGTCACCCGCGTACAGGTGCCAGTTCGGCCAGTCCGCTGTGCACGAAGACAGCATCCGGTAGGCCCTTTCCGGGGTACTGCCACCGGCCAGGACCATGCGGAATGCGCCACGTTCCTGTATGGATGTGTCTGCGATTTTCAGTATCCGCTGCACGGCTTCTGCAGCAACTGCCTGCGCATCGGAGAAACGACTCCAGCGGACGGATTGCGTCATTAATGTCTGTTCATTTTATCGACATAGGCCATGCCCAGTGCCGACAGCACGAAAGTCAGGTGGATAATCACGTACCACATCAGCTTGTCATTGCTGATCTGCTGGGCGCTCATGAAAACCCTGAGCAAATGAATCGAGGAAATCGCCACGATGGAAGCCGCCACCTTCTGCTTCAGCGAACCGGCATCCAGTTTCCCGAGCCAGGACAGTTTTTCTGTCCCCTCGGTTACATCGATACGCGACACAAAGTTCTCGTAACCACTCAGCATCACCATGACCAGCAGACCACCGACCAGCGCCATGTCCACCATGGAAAGGATAACCAGCACCAGATCAGCCTCAGTCATTCCCAGCACCAGGGGCGCGGTATGCAGCACTTCCTGGAAAAACTTGATACCCAGCAGGAACAGCGCCGCACTCAGGCCCAGATAGATCGGTGCGAGCACCCAGCGGCTCGCGTAGAGGAGGTTTTCCAGTGCCTTTTCCATGCCCGTCCCGGTTCAGAATTATGCTGCGCGGATTGTACCCGAATCCTGAAGATTTCACCCCGATCACTGTCAAAAACCGTGAATTATCGGGTAAGGTAAGCGCCGTGAAAAAACCCGATTCCGTTACTCGCCGCGCCGTTGCCGTCTGTTGCTGCCTGCTGGTGTTATTCCCGGCGTCGTCCCCGGCCGTGGAAGTCGTCGACGATGCCGGCCGGCGCATACACCTGGACAAACCCGCGCAACGCATTATCAGTCTGGCGCCGCACATTACCGAACTGCTGTTCGCGGCCGGCGCCGGCGACGCGCTCATCGGTACCGTCAGCTTCAGCAACTACCCGCCCGCCGCAACCCGGCTCGCCGGCGTCGGGAATTACGCCAGCATCAACCTGGAAAAGATCGTCGCGCTGCAACCGGACCTGGTGGTGGCCTGGAAGAGCGGCAGCTCCAGCCTGCAAATCGAACGGCTGGAACGGCTTGGCCTGCCGGTTTTCTACAGCGAACCCCGGCGCCTGGAAGACATCGCCAGCAACCTGCAGCGGCTTGGCCGCCTGGCCGGCAGCGCGAAAAGTGCGGACGCTGCCGCGGCGCGTTTTACCAGCGGCTACACACAACTGGGAACACGCTATGCCGGGAAGGAAACGGTCAGGGTGTTCTACGAGATCTGGCACCGGCCATTGATGACGGTGAGCGGTGCACACCTGATCAGCCAGGTGATCAGGCTTTGCGGCGGGCACAATATCTTTTCCGACCTCGAAACACTGGCACCCACCGTGACCCCGGAAGCGGTGCTGGCTGCAAACCCGGAAGTGATCATCGCCGCCGGCATAGCGACACAGCGATCGGAATGGCTGGACGCATGGCGCAAATGGCCCCGCATAGCCGCGGTGCAACACCAACAGTTGCATTTTATTCCGCCCGACCTGATCCAGCGCCAGACACCGCGCGTGCTGGAAGGCGCCGAACTGATGTGCGAACAGCTGGAACAGGCCCGCGCGTACCAGCAGCCCGACTGATACAGGAATCACCGTTCCTTGCGAGCGTAGCGCGGCAATGACGAATAGCCGGAGGCTCCTTGGGCCGGCTCAGCGCTCGCGCTGCCAGAGAACGTCCTGCCCGCCGGCGCTGTGATTCAGGGTGCGCGCCATGACAAACAGCAGATCGGACAGGCGGTTCAGGTAGCGCAAGGACGCGCTATTGACAGCATCCTCGCGTGCCAGGCTGACCACCCGGCGCTCAGCACGACGGCACACCGTGCGTGCCAGATGACAAACAGCGGCGGCTTCACTGCCACCCGGCAGGACAAACTCCCGCAATGGCTCCAGATCGGCATTCAGGCTGTCCAGACACCGCTCAAGGCGTTCCACCTGCCGATCGGTGACCATGCTGTGTCCGGGCATACTCAACTCACCACCGATATCGAACAGGTCGTGTGCAATCTCGACCAGTTCCCCGGCAATATCGGGGCGCGGTTTGTGACTGGACAGCAAGCCAATGACACTGTTCAGTTCGTCAACCGCACCACAGGCTTCGATGCGCGGGCTGTCCTTGTCGGTACGCGAACCGTCGCCCAGACCGGTGGTGCCGGCGTCACCCGTGCGGGTATATATCCTTGATAACCTGTGCCCCATTTCAAAACTCCCTGACCGTGCCCGTGCTGAGCAACTCACAGTTTGCCAGCCCGGGGCACCGGTCGTCACCTGCAACGAACAAACTCACGTCGCCGGGACCGTTGCGCTGCAACAAAAAAGGAACAGGTTCGACCCTGTCCCCTGATTGCAGGAAATATCCTGGTTACCCGGGCCGGCTAGAGATTGACGTAGCCGCGTTCCTCGTGACTGGAGATATCCAGACCCTGGCTTTCTTCTTCCGGACTGACGCGCAAGCCGCCGGTAAACATACCGACCACTTTCAGGATGACAAAGGTTGCAACCGCCGTGTACAGGGCTGTCGCCACAACGCCGGTAAGCTGGACGCCCAGCTGTTCACCCATACTGCCGATACCTTCAGCAAAACCCTGGCCGCTGAACAAACCCAGCTCCGTTGATGCAAAGACACCCGCCAGCAGGGTTCCCAGCATGCCGCCGACACCGTGCACGGGAAATACGTCGAGGGAATCATCGATCTCCCAGACGCGCTTGATCAGCATGGTAGCGTTGAAACACACAATGCCCGCGCTCACGCCAATCACCAGCGCACCGGCCGGCCCCACGAAACCGGACGCCGGGGTAATGGTACCCAGGCCGGCAACCATGCCGGTTATGGCGCCCAGCGCCGTCGGCTTGCCGAACTTGATCCATTCGTAAAACATCCACGTCATGGCGCCTGCCGCCGCCGACAGATGTGTAACCGTCATTGCCATGGCCGCATCGCCGTTGGCGGCCAGCGCACTGCCGCCATTGAAACCGAACCAGCCGACCCACAGCATGCCGGCACCGGCTACGCTCATGGTCATGTTGTGCGGCATCATGGGCGTTTCAGGGAAACCCTTGCGTGGACCGATAACCAGCGCCGCCACCAGCGCCGCAACGCCGGCGGTTATATGCACCACCGTGCCGCCCGCGAAATCCAGCAGCCCCATATTGCCGAGCCACCCGCCACCCCATACCCAGTGGGTAACCGGGGCGTACACAACCAGCAACCAGATTGCACTGAACAACAGTACTGCCGAAAACCTGGTGCGTTCGGCAAAACCACCGATGATCAGCGCCGGCGTAATAATCGCGAAGGTCATCTGAAACAGCGCAAACACGGATTCCGGCAGCACACCGCTGAGCGTATCTTCCTGTATACCCGAGAACATCACCCGGGACAGGCCACCGAGATAATCGGATCCCTCTGCAAACGCAAAGCTGTAACCGACAACCAGCCAGAGCACCGAAACAAGCCCCGTGATAGCGAAACACTGCAACAGGATGGATAACACATTTTTCGAACGCACCAGGCCACCATAGAACATGGCCAGACCGGGCAACGTCATAAACAGCACCAGCGCCGTAGAAGTCAGAATCCAGGATGTATCCGCCGCCTGCAGACCGTCTTCTGCCAGCACCATGCCCGGCAACAGCAACAGTGCTGCCAGCTGTAATAGTCTGCTCATATCGCTCCCCTGACTGTTTGGCCGATTTGCGCACATTCCGGCACCCGGCTGTTCTGAATTGGTGCGTCACCCCCGAAGGCGAGCGGGCTATACCATAATGATTTCCAGTCATTTATCAAATCCCGCCAGGGAACCCGGAGTACCCTCGCACGAGAATGAGCAGGGCAAGCTCACACCGGCACCGTTTTCGGGCATTCCGGGACGCGCCCGCCTGAAACTGGCACAGGTGATGCACTGAATTTGGCAAGGGACAGATTTTCGACGCATGGATGCGTCTTCCTGCCCGGTTTTCTTCCGGCAAGGAGATTGAGGATGAACCACCCGGCACAAGGCATTTATTCCGCTGCGACGGCATCTGACAGCAGGGGAACGATTACCCTGCGGGTAATCGACAAACGCACCGTTCCCTACCTGTGCCGATCGGGACCGGCCATTGCGGAGACCCATAACCACTGCCTGCTCCATCTGGTCGCCCTGACCCGGCCGAAGATCCGCTCTACCCAGGCGCGGCGCCTGCGCCTGAAAGACAGCCTGGCCGGGGGCAAGGCCAGCCGTAATGCCTGTATCCTCTCCAGGGACCCGCATTTCTGGGACTACCTGCAACAGATCAACCTGACCGCCTACGACGCCGAGATCGACGCCCGACGTGCGCGCCACTTCATCAACCGGGCCTGCGCCGTCAGCGGCCGCCACGAACTGGACCATGACCCGGTCTCGGCACAACGCTTTTTCAACCTGATCGAACGACCTTTTCTGGAGTGGCTGCGGGCGGCAGACTAGGTATCCAGTTGTTTCTTTGCGGCCTGCCAGTACGCCTCCAGCTCGTCCGGCGTACAGTCCTGCAACTCGCGCTGCTCCTGCCGCACAAAACGCTCCACCAGGCGAAAACGGCACTCGAACTTGTGGCTGGCATTACGCAGCAACGATTCGGCGTCTGCATCCAGAAAACGCGCGAGGTTGACGCCACTGAACAGCAGGTCACCGAGCTCCTCCTGCACACGTTCCGCGGATTCCCGGGCATCCAGCGCCTGTTTTAATTCGGTCAACTCTTCTTCCAGCCGGGCGACCACTTCTTGTATATCGTCCCAGTCAAAACCGACTCGTGCGGCGCGCCGCTGAACCTTCTGTGCCCGCACCAGCGCCGGCATGGCCAGCGGCACCCCGTCCACTGCGGAGTCGCCCGCGACGCCCTTCTCTGCACGCTCCCGGGCCTTGTGCTGTTCCCAGGCTTCCGTCTGGGCGCCGGCGTCGGCAATTTTTTCGTCGCCGAATACGTGCGGGTGGCGTCTGACCAGTTTCCGGTTGATGGCAGCGAGTACATCGGTGAAATCGAACCAGCGCCTTTCCTTTGCCATCTGTGCGTGAAAAACCACCTGGAACAGCAGGTCGCCGAGCTCGTCACACAGGTCAGCGGCATCGTTGCGCTGGATCGCTTCAGCGACCTCATAGGCTTCTTCGAGGGTGTAGGGTGCGATGCTGGAAAAATCCTGCTGCAGATCCCACGGGCAACCGCCGTCCGGATCGCGCAGACGCGCCATGATCTGCAGCAGTTCAGCGAGCGCGGCGCCCGCCGGTTCAGAATGTCCGGAGTTCATGTCCCGGTCTGTCCCGGAAACAGGCCCTAGTGCACCTTGCCGGTCATGGCGCCGATCACCTGGTCTTCGAGCTGGATGCGCTCGGCCAGGGTTTCACCCAGGTTTGACAGGTCGGCATCGAGGAGGTTGAGCAGGCTGCGGTCTCCGTTCAACAGGTCCACATCCTGGTATTTGTCATTGAAGCGCAGAATCGAGTCGGTAGTCTGGACAATCTGCGGGTATACCTTGTCCGCCACATCCAGCACCGGTGTACGACGCTCGAGCTTGTCCGATATATAGCGGTACAACTGGAAATGAGCGCTGGCAGCGTAATCGATCAATGCCTGGCAGAACTCCTGCAACGCTTCATTGGTCACTTCGTCCGCCTCGAACGGCCGCTGACTGGCCAGTTCGGAATACAGGGAAAGCGTTTCACCACGGGTTTTAACCAGTGTCGCCAGTTTTTCCCGGGAACGACCGCGCCGCTCACCAGCGACATTCACTTCACTTACCATGGAATGGCTCCATTCACTCATTGTGACCAGGCATTTGGCAGGATTCTAGCAAACTGTTAATTCGTTCCGAAGCGCAAAGCGTCGATCCTTTGTCACTCGCCTGCCGCCCCCCAGTTATTGAGATACTCAGGATACTGAATTAAAAGATTATTTCAACACTGGTTCAGTTCTTGCTTTTATTCTGACAATTACACTGGACACAGGGAACCCAGGATGGGCATACCGAGCAATATCCGCGAATTTCTGGATCACCGGGATATAAACTACGAAATACTGCTGCACCCGCGCACATCGACCCTGTCACAGGCCGCAGATGCCTGCGAGCTGCCGGTCCACCAGCTGGTAAGGGCGGTTATCCTGGTCGATGGTCGGGGTCTGTTGATGGCGGTCCTGCCCGCAGACCACGTACTTGATTTCGAGGCGCTGTGCACCTTGCTGCACCGGGACCTGGAACTGGTGCCCGGTAACCAGCTGGCCGCCATATTTGACGACTGCGAACCGCGCTCCTATCCACCGCTCGCACCCGTCTACGGCCTGGATGTCATCGTTGACGACGCCGTAGACACGCTGGATGTCATCACTTTCGAACCGGGCATTCATACCACACTGGTGCAGATG
>JBHHXO010000094.1:0-11968 GCA_046757125.1 Thiogranum sp. | reverse complement strand
AACCTCTCCCGTCATTCCGGACCTGTTCCGGAATCCAGTGGTTTCAACGACTTTCTGGATGCCGGATCAAGCCCGGCATGACGATGTGGAGTTAACGGGACAGCAGTGTCTATAACTATTTGTTAAGGTTGAGAAAATAAATAGTGAGTTTGGTGCGAAAATACAAGGCCTCATAAGCTGTTGGTTTAATAGCTAATAAAGCAGGGGTTCGCGTACCCCTCCCGATACCACAGTATTCCCTCGTTTGAGATCATTTCCGTAACCATGCGCGAGTAAGTGCCGTAAGCGTGCGTTGCTGAAGCTTGAGTCTGCCACGTTTGGTTTCCCAGTTTGCGACGGTCTGTGGGCTTACGCTGATTAGTTCCGCGAATTGGGCGCGTGTCATTTTGAACTGTTTGCGCAGCCGGGCAACGGCTGCACCGGTAGGTATAAACGGCTTCTTCCCCAACGCGGCTTTTGTCTTGCCGGCTCCGGGATTCCCACGTATTGCCGCCGTCTTACGGCTTGCTTTTGCTTTGTTTGAACGGTGCGTGGTTTTGCGTTGTGGTGTTTTTCTCTTTCTCTTTTTTGTGGGTGGAGTCGTGTCCTCGATATCCACACCGAATAAACTCGAAAGATCCTGGTTTGCGAGCCGACGCCGTTTTCCTTCCCCACGGGTTGTTATCTGCATGTCCAGATCCGCCGAAATAAGTTCTTGATGATCGGCTTTGCGCAACAGGAAGAGCAGTTCCGGTTTGTTATCCAGGCGGGCGCCAATACCGTACAGTACGGCGGCCACATGCTTGCACATGTCGGCCCAGTCGGGGCAGTCGCAGTGGAGTTTGATATCTCCTGGCTGAGGAAACAGTCCGTTGGCAGGGTCAGTCACGATATCCATCACTTGGCTGGAGAGTTGCCCTTGTAATAATTCCAGTAGGGAGCCGATGTGACCGGCGCATTGTTTACGCACGTTTTTCCATTTGGCCGACGACAGGGGGGCGATGTGGATGTCGACTTTATATAGCGCCGAACCGGAAACGATGGCCTCGATTTTTCCTTTTTTAATCGCCAGGTGACAGACCGATCCGTTACGCACATAGGTTCGGCCGCGTGGCAGGCGGTTGGCGAAATCACTGAATCGTTCCAGGTGTTTGCACCAGGCGTTGCCCCAGAAGGTGTGGGCGATGTTGCGGCCCTGGATCTCGATGGGTTCGACGTCCATGCCTTTTTTGCGCAGATTTTTCATTTCCCGGGCTGCCCTGGCGCGCCGCTGCGCGACCGACACATAGGGGCGCCATTCACCATAAGACATCGTCTGTTATCTCCTTAGGCTTGTACCTTGTTAACGTCGAGCGAAACCAGTGCCAGTAATGCCTCGTTGTTCATTTCAGTCAACAGGGTTTCGGCGCCGCCTTCCAGTATATCGCCGGCCAATGCCGTCTTCTCTGTTATCAGCGCGTCTATCTTTTCTTCCACCGTGCCCTGACAGACGAACTTGTGGACCAGTACATTGTTCCGTTGGCCTATACGAAACGCCCGGTCGGTGGCCTGGTTTTCCACGGCCGGGTTCCACCAGCGATCAAAGTGGATCACGTGGGATGCTTCGGTCTGGTTCAACCCGGTACCGCCGGCCTTGAGTGACAGGATGAAAAACGGCGGCCCGTCTTCCTGCTGAAAATCGTCCACCAGCCGCTTGCGCTGTTTGACCGGGGTGCCACCATGCAGAACCAGCCCGGGCCGGCCGAATTGCTCAGCCAGAAATGCAGCCAACGGACCGGTTATCTCGCGAAACTGGGTGAAGACCAGCAGTTTTTCCTGGCGTGAGGCGATCTCCTCACACAATTCGGCCAGCCGGGCAAATTTTCCGCTGCTGCCGGGATCATACCGATCGTCGCCCAGCAGCTGCGAGGGATGGTTGCAGATCTGTTTGAGGCGCATCAAGGTGGCAAGCACCAGGCCGCGCCGCTGTATACCGTCCCGTGTCTCAAGGGCAGTGGCCAGTTTATTGACTTCCTTCCGGTACAACACGGCCTGGGCTTTGGCCAGGGCGCACCACGCATGGACCTCGATTTTTTCCGGCAGATCGGTAATGATGGTTTTGTCGGTTTTGAGCCGGCGCAGGATGTAGGGATGCACCAGCTTACGCAAGGGGGCGTATTGGTCGCCTTCTCCGCCGGACAGCGATTTGGCGAAGGTCTTGAATCGCGCTGCTGACCCGAGCAGGCCCGGGCACAGAAAATCGAACAATGACCAGAGATCGCCGAGCCGGTTTTCTATGGGGGTTCCGGTCAGTGCGATCCGGGCGGCGGCGTTCAATTTTTTGGTTGCGCGGGTTTGTCGGCTGGCGGGGTTTTTTATCGCTTGTGCTTCGTCAAGGATCAGCAAGCGCCAGTCCCGCGCCTGTAGCCAGGATTGCCGTAACAACATACCGTAGGTGGTCAGTATCAGGTCGATTCCTGTCAGGTCGGCCCCGGCCAGTGCTTCAATGTCCTGCTTGCGCATCTGTGATGGATGTACAAACAGGCAGCGCAGCGAGGGGCCATAGTGTTCCAGTTCGGTTTTCCAGTTGGCCAGCAGTGATGCGGGCAGCACCAGCAGGGAAGGCTGCTTGCCGCGTCGCTTTTTCAGTATCAGCAGCAGCGCAATGATCTGCATGGTCTTGCCCAGACCCATGTCATCGGCCAGGCAGGCGCCGAGCCCCAGTTGCGACAGCAGCCACAGCCAATTGACACCGGTTTTTTGATACGGGCGCAGTTTAGCCTTGAGGCTGTTGCCGGGATCGATGGTCTTGAGCGTTTCCGGCGCCCTCAGTTCATCAAGCAAGGATTTCAGCCACGGCCCGGCTTGAATAAACGCCCATTGCCGATCATCGGCCAGTGTATCCGGCCGACCCAGGTCGGCCGGTGCGCCGGCCAGCAAGCGCATGCCTTCGGCAAAGGTCAGCCCATTATCACCTACTTTGGCTGCAACTTTTTTCCAGTGGGTCAGCGCCTCGGCCAGCTTCTTGTGGTCTACCTCGACCCACTGTCCCTTGATGAATACCAGACCTTCTTGTGCCGCCAGCAGCGCCTGTAACTCGTGCTCGGTCAGGGTCTCATCACCCAGGGCGATTCCCAGTTTGAAATCCAGGAGCGCATCGGCGCCAAGCTTCTTCTGTTTAACGTTGCCGATGGTGACGCTAACCTGCGGCCGGGCACGCTTTCTCCACCAGTCGGGCAGGCGGACGATGACACCGCACTGCTCGAATAGCGGCGTTTCTTTAAGGAAGGCGTAGGCCTCGGCCGGCGTCCATGCGAGTGGGTGGTACAGGTCTCTGCTCTCGACCAGTTCCCTGATCAGAGCACTGGATTCGGATACACGCTGCACCGGGGACAACAGACGGATCAAGGCATACTTGTTGCGGGCGCCCGCATATTCCTGCAAGGCTCTGGCCAGGGGTTGGTGGCGGATTTGGCCGTGGCTCCGGTTGGAGAGTTCCGGGGCATAGGTCGCCATAAACGCGAACGGGTAGTCCCGATCCAGCCGGTTTTCCGCCAGGTGAAAGCAGACACGGCCGACCTGGTGCCAGCGTGGTGCGTGTTCTTCAAGGACTGCACCGAGGTCACCCTGCCGGTGGATTTGCGTGCATACCCAATCGTCAAGCTGAAACCAGATAGCATTCAGTCCTTGAGGGGAGAGATACTCGGCTCCGCGCATCGGTGGAGTGCTTTCCAGTAGCGATGTGGTTTGCTGTTCATTGAGTGCGGCGACTGGATCAGGGTGCGCCGGGTTGGCTGATGCCATCTGACATCGCGCGGCCAGATACCGGCAGGCAAAAGTCCGCCAATAGCCAAGGGTAAGGGAGAGGTTGGCGGCGTTATCTTTTGCCGCCAGTGCAATCAGGCCTTTGGCGATGTCTTGCGCAAACGCATCGGCAATCACAGCCTGCCAAGTTTTCTGGCCGCTATTGTCGTCGTCCTCCGTTGAGAACAACTGCAGGTGTCCCGAGGGCAACACCCCGAGTTCAAGTTTGATCATTGAAAGGTTTGCTGTGATATTTTAATAAAGCACTGTGACAGGCAAGCGTTTGTCAGGTTATCGTCTCAGGCCACCTCCTGGAGGTATGGAGTATCCTAAGGATCACAACACTGTTTCCTTCTACGCGATAGGCAATAATGTAGGGGGCATCGACTAAAACTCTTTCACGGGTGCCGGGTATTCGCCCGGGTCTGCCCATGCCGGGCTGATCGGCGAGTTCGGGAACGGCGTTGCGGATGCGATCGGCAACCTTGGCGGCGGCCGAAGGATTGTCCATGGCGATGAAGCGCCGGACTTGAATCAAATCGTTGATGGCGTCGTCCTGCCATCTTATTCGCATTCCGGCGCGTTTCCTTCCGCATCAGTACCCCACCCCGCCAGCCATTGGTCGACGGCATCATGGCCGGCATATTTTGCCGTTCCACTGTCTGCTCTTTCTACAGCGGTTCGCACCGCCTGTGCCTGCCATTCTTCCTGGGCAAGGTAGCGGCGCAGGGCGTCGAGGGCCAGGAATGAACGGGTTCGGCCGGTAGATTCCGCCAGTTTTTCCAGCTGCTCACCGATCTCTTCGGGTACGCGTATACTCAGGGTTGCCATTGGGATGCCTCCGTGTATGCAATGTACACATTGTAGCGTGAATGGCCGATTTCTGCACCCGAACAATTTCCCTGGATAAACAGAGTCAGAAGGTAGTTGTTCGCCGGATCATGGGCGCTAATAGGCGGCATGGCTATGATGACGGCCAGTGTCGCCATTCTTGGTCTCATCCCCATGCTGTTGTCGACAGGTGTCGGAGCTGAAACCCAGCGCCCGCTCGCCACTGTTGTCGTGGGGGGGTTAATCACCTCAACCTTGTTAACACTCATCTTGCTGCCGGTGATCTATGAAAATGGATGGAAACCCGCAAAAAACCCTGACCCACTTTTTATTACAGGAAGCTGACCATAAAAGAAATCAAAGCGTTTATTCATCGCAACCGCGTTGCCGATGTCCTGCATGCGCTGAAGAATAATAATTTCTGCGCAGGGCATTGCCATCTCTCCGTTAACGATGTGGCGGGTAGCCTGCAGGCCCTGGATAACAGCGAGCAAACCTATTCCATTGAACTTGGCGAGCATACGATTACCGAGATCAAGCTGGAGCTGATTTGTGAAGATGTTCGCGCCACAGAAGCTGTCGCCCTGATCCGCGACAACGCCTGAACCGGCCAACCGTTGGCCGGCTGGATCTATTCTGAGCAGACTCTATATATGGCTGCGCCACACTCTTGTGAATTGCGGGCAGGCTTCAGTCAGTTACAATCAGCGACAGGCGCGCGCAAAGACCTTGTGAGTTGTGAATTGCGGGCAGGCTTCAGTCAGTTACAATCCGCGCGGGTCAAAAAAGGTTCCGGATAACCGCCATGCTTCCAGAGGGCGTCGAAATCGGCGGGCCTGATCTTCCGGGGTGAGCGGATAATCCGTTTTACATCCGGTGAATCCCGGGTCAGGGTTTCGGCAATGGTAAAAGGGTGCATCCGGTACAGGAAATATCGGCCCATCAGGCTGTCACCACCGCGCCGGTAGACATCCATACGGCTGCTTCCAGTGACCATGACACGGACCTGGTCTGCGTAGGTATCGAAGAAGCCTTTCAGAAACGGTTTCCAGCGCGGGTACTTGTGCAGCTCGTCGAACAGTATGACCGGGGCGGTCGCGGACAAACGGTCAAGTTTGAAGTGGTCGATCAGCCTGGCCGGGCCAGCGAGAATCAGTTCCCGGTCGTCGATGTTATCCCAGTTGATATAGACATCCGCACGGGCCCGGCAGGTGGTGGTTTTGCCGACTTGCCTGGGGCCGCTGACAAATGCCATCTGCCGTTGGGTCGCCAGATGTTCTGCCAGAAGGGTGCCATATAGCCTGGATCTTGTCTTCATGCGTACCATTATCGACTGCATCGTGGAATAGTCAAGACCATTCTACGATACACATTACAATAGCCAGGATGGTTTTACGGCGCTACAGCATAAACGCAGGCTGATCTCTACATCGAGAGGATACCGGTCGTATCGCGCCAGGGCACCAGTTGCGCTATTGATCGTCGCTGGGATTCCTCACCGCCATAGATCACATGATTGTGGATGATGGATGGCAGGCGGGTGTTTTTTAGCCTGTCCGGTATAATTTTAAGGTGTTTGAAAAAGTCTGCGGATGCAGTGGTTCCGGATTTGATTTCAATCGCATGCAGGCATTCGCCCTGGTTGACGAGCACATCGATCTCCGGTCCACGGCTTTCACGATAGTGGAACATCTGTGGGCGTGCACCACGATTCACCTGAGCCTTGTAGAGTTCGGAAACTGCCCAGCTTTCGAAAATTGCTCCGCGCAGCGGGTGATACCGCAGTTGTTCGGGTTCCCGGATACCCAGTAAATAGCACACCAGCCCGCTGTCAAAGAAGTGGAGTTTTGGGGCTTTAACGACTTGCTTACGGATGTTGTTATGCCATGCCGGAAGGCGATGGATGATGTAACTGGTTTCCAGAATCGATAGCCATGCCCGGGCCGTGTTATGCGATATGCCGGCATCGTTACCGAGTGCGGAAAGGTTGATTTCACATGCGGTGCGTCCCGCGCAAAGCTTCAGGAATTCGGAGAAGATCTGCAGGTCGCCAACGTTGACGACCTGGCGCACATCGCGTTCGACATAGGTAACGATGTAGTCTGCCAGCCATTGGTGGGCGGGGATATCCCGATCATAAATCCTGGGATAGGCACCTTGCCACAGCGTGGTATACAGGTCATCCGGTGCATTGGAAAAGGCGCTTAGTTCCTCGTAATCCGGAGGCATCAGTGCAAGTATCCCGCAACGCCCGGCGAGTGACTGGGATATCGACTGCGACAGGCCGAAGTGCCGGGAACCGGTCAGGATAAAACGCCCCGGCTCTGGCTCTGAGTCAACCTCGCCCTGCAAATAGCTTGTTAGTTCGGGAACCTGCTGGATCTCATCAATGACCGCCCCCTGACGGTATTCGGCGAGGAAGCCGCGGGGGTCGCTATGGGCAAAATCCCGGTGGTCCAGTGATTCCAGTGAAACATAGGCTTTGTCCGGGAAAGCAGCTTTGCATAAGGTTGTTTTTCCGGCCTGTCGAGGGCCCGTGATGACGACGACCGGGTAGAAACCGGCAAGCTCACGGGCCTTGGCTTGAAGTTTTCTGGGTATCATCAGTCCAGAATGGTAGAATGATATTCATAAATTGTCAATGCAGTTTACAAATCGTGAGCAATGATCCTGCCTCCAGTTAACCATTTGATGTTTAATCAAATATTTAGTGTTTCTGAAGTTGCCCGTAAATACGGAATAAGGTGCCATCCCCTTGGGGACGCCACCTTATTCCGGTTTTTTCCCGATAACCGGTGCACCGCGTGAGTGTTCCGTCATTAATCCATGGTTGGTGACGAAGCACGAAATCGCTTTCTTCCGGCCTCTTTATTCCGGACGCTATTCAAATTCCTCAGGCCATTTTCTGGCGGTGTGAAAAATGCTCAAAATCTGAACTTCTCTGCCTTTTATCCGATACGGCACGACACAGGGCAGCTTTGGAATGACCAGCTCCAGTATTCCCCGAACTCTCCCCGGCCTACCCGGTTTCGGGTGATCTTCAAGCTGGCTGACGGCGTGCCGTATGGTCTGCGTCACTTCCCAGGCAGCACGTCGGTTGTCTCTGGTGATGTAATCCTGAATACGCTCCAGTGCTCTGGCCGCGGGTTCCGTCCAGATGATTCGCACGGTCAGCGGTCTTTATATTTGTCGAATATCTGCTCCATTTCGGAGTCGCTGGCGAAGCGGTCTTCATCCGCCGCCTTTATACCCTCTTTCGTGCGCTCGATTCAGGGAGATAACTCGAAGAACCGGGCTGAGCCGGAACACGGTTCGCAAGTACCTGGCCAGCGGCGTGGTAGAACCCCGCTACCCGCACCGTAAAAGTCCCTCCAGGCTGGATGATTATGAGCTGATGCTGGCCAGTTGGCTGTTTCGGGAGTCCCGGCGACACCGCAAACAGCGACGCAGTATCAAGCAGTTACGCCGATTGTTCGGTGTCTCTCGAACGCGCAGATCATCGACCAATGACTCCGACCGGTTGCGTAAATACCTGGCCCGGTTCGGGCTTGATTGGGGCGCCATTCATTCAGCCTGAAGGCTTTACGGAATGCCGCTCAGGTTTTGCATCGCCCCGGTGTTCCATGCGTGTCTCCTTCCTGTAATATCCGCTCGTTATGCCTACTCGCTGCCATGAGTGAACCTGCCATGCTTGAACACAATCAGGATGCGCCGATGTTCAGCAAGAATCCGGGTGATCACTCAGGCGCACCGGTTTTGCCATCGGAAAGCTGGCACGCCAGGCGCGCCGAAGCCGTCTTTGAGTTGCTCGAAACAACGGCAAACGGCTTGTCGAAGGAAGAGGCGGCTAGCCGGCTTGCCAGGTACGGGCCGAACCGGCTTCCCGAGCCGGAGACACGCGGTCCGCTGCTGCGTTTTATCTCCCAGTTTCACAATGTGCTGATCTATGTGCTGATCGCTGCGAGTGCCGTCACGGGTATGCTGGGGCACTGGGTGGATGCCGGCGTGATCCTGGGCGTGGTGCTGGTCAATGCGGTGATCGGTTTCGTGCAGGAGGGCAAGGCCGAGAATGCCTTGAAAGCCATACGCCGGATGCTTTCCCCGAATGCAATGGTCAGGCGTGGCGGTCAACAGCTCACCCTCCCGGCTGAAGCGCTGGTGCCCGGCGATATCGTGTTGCTGCAGTCCGGTGACAAGGTGCCGGCGGATTTGCGCCTGTTTCGTGTCAAGGGACTGCAGGTGCAGGAATCGGCGCTGACGGGAGAGTCGGCCGCTGTAGAAAAGATCACTGATCCGGTACAGCCGGAAGCGGTGCTTGGCGACCGCCACTGCATGGCCTATTCCGGCACCCTGGTCACCCACGGACAGGGCGCCGGTGTGGTGGTTGCGACCGGCGCACAGACCGAGATTGGCCACATCAGCAGCATGGTATCGGAAGTGGAGTCGGTGACGACGCCCCTGTTGCGCCACATGGCGCAGTTCGGCCGCTGGCTTACAGCAGCCATCCTGGTTATCGCTGTGGTCACCTTCGCATTCGGTGTGCTGGTTCGTGATTATGCGGCGGCGGAAATGTTTCTGGCCGCGGTCAGCCTGGCGGTCGCCGCGATCCCCGAGGGCCTGCCTGCCATCATGACGATCACGCTGGCTATCGGGGTGCAGCGCATGGCCAGGCGTAATGCCATTATCCGCAGGCTGCCCGCTGTCGAGACGCTGGGGGCCGTGACGGTGATCTGTTCGGATAAAACCGGCACATTGACCCGTAATGAGATGACCGTTCGCAGCATCGCAACCCATTGTGGCCGGTTTGAGTTCAGCGGCACCGGCTACGACCCCCACGGCGGGATATCGCTGGCAGGCAGTGATATTTCGCCGGAAGACTATCCCGTCCTGGTGGACGTGCTCCGGGCCGCCATACTCTGCAACGATGCGTCGCTGGAACAGGACAACGCCGAATGGCTGGTTCACGGCGACCCCATGGAGGGGGCTTTACTGGTGGCGGGGCTGAAAGCCGGGATGGATATCGAGGCGGAAGAGAAAAATTACCCGCGCACGGACCTCATCCCCTTCGAATCCGAGCATCGTTTCATGGCCACGCTGCACCATAGTCACACGGGCGACGCCTTTGTCTTTCTCAAGGGGGCGCCCGAACGCGTACTGGAGATGTGCATCCGGCAGAGGACCGGGGAGGGTGATGAGCCCGTGGACAGGGCGCACTGGCTGACGCGCATCGATGCAATGGCCGAGCTCGGGCAGCGGGTGCTGGCTATCGCTGTCAGGTCGGTCCCCGGCGGGAAGATGGAGCTTGAATTCGGCGATGTGGAAGATGACCTGACCCTGCTGGGCATGTTCGGCCTGATCGATCCACCGCGTGAGGAAGCGATCGAGGCCGTGCACGCCTGTTCCAGGGCGGGTATCCGGGTGAAGATGATCACCGGTGATCACGGTGCTACGGCCCGTGCTATTGCCCGCCAGCTGGAGCTCGTTAACACCGATGATGTGCTCACCGGGCAGGAACTCGATGCCATGAGTGAGCAGGAGCTGCGCCAACGGGTGCAGGATGTCGATGTCTACGCGCGCGTGAATCCCGGGCACAAGCTGCTTCTGGTGGGATTGTTACAGGAGCATGGATTGATCGTCGCCATGACCGGTGACGGTGTCAACGATGCCCCGGCCCTGAAACGCGCCGATGTGGGTACCGCCATGGGGCGTAACGGCACGGAAGCGGCCAAGGAAGCCGCCGAAATGGTGCTGGCGGACGATAACTTTGCTTCTATCACTCACGCGGTGGAGGAAGGGCGCACTGTCTACGACAACCTCAAGAAGGCCATATTGTTTATCCTGCCCACCAACGGTGGCGAGGCACTGATCATTCTTGCCGCCATTCTGTTCGGTTTTCATCAGCTGCCGTTGACGCCGGTGCAGATACTCTGGGTGAACATGGTAACGGCGGTTACCCTGGCGTTGTCGCTGGCGTTTGAGCCACCCGAACAGAATGTGATGCAGCGCCCGCCACGCGATGCGCATGAGCCGATGCTAACGCCGTATCTTGTCTGGCGTATTGCATTTGTCTCCGTCATCCTGATGGGCGGAACCTTCGGGCTTTTTCTCTGGGAGATGGAGCAGGGCGTCAGCATCGAACAGGGTCGCACGGTTGCCGTGAATACCCTGGTCATGTTCGAGATTTTCTATTTGTTCAACTCCCGTTATATCACCGCCCCGGTATTTAACCGGGCCGGTCTGACAGGTAACCGTTACGTGCTGGCCGCTATCGGGGTACTTGTTGTATTCCAGCTGGGTTTTACCTATCTGGCGCCCATGCAGTCCCTGTTTGGCACCATGGCAATTGATTTCGGTATATGGCTGCGCATTCTGTTTATTTCCTCCGCTGTATTGTTTCTCGTTGAGCTGGAAAAGTATTTTGTGCGGCGCCTGGGCCGGAGCCGATGGCAGGGCGAGTGACGTACTGAAGGTTGCGCAGACGGCGGTTGCAGTTTCACGGCCGGTTGAAGAAATTCCGGGCATTGCCCAAACGTACTTTCTCTTCCACTGTTGCCGGCAGTTGTTTCAACCAGCGGCGATGGAAACCGAGAAAGTGGCCGTAGTGATCCCAGCCTTCGTCCGCTTCATACCGGCGATAAATCCGGTGGGCATTCCAGACCGGACCGGTTCCCGTCATGACGCGGTCCTGGTAGCGGACAATGAGCGCCAGGGGATCAAGCTGTCCCGGTTGCAGGGCGCCGCCGGCATGCGCCCAGATAAACCGGATAGCAGCGTATTCCTTGCAGACAGGCATGAAGTAGCGGTAGTCGCTCGCATCGGTGAAACAGGGACACTGATGAATCCGGGGTTGTGACAGGGTAATCAAGTATAGCCTGAATTTGCCGAGCCGGCAGCGAGTCCGTTCCGGGCGGTTCCGTCAGCGGATAACGGTTTTGTCTGGACCTGAAAACCCTAAAACGCTATTCTCGTTACGGCCTGGTATATCCACGGGTTGCTTGTTGCGCAACAGCAAGTCGACCGGATATGCCGCTTTTTCCAGCTGTGCAGATACCAGGTCCATAAAGAAATCACTTCATGAACAATGTGTGTTTTATTTGCGAGAATCAGGCCCGCATTGCCAATGAATAGTCGCACCCGGTCGGCAGGGCGCCACCGGCCCGGGCGAGCGAAGACAGGGATATGACCAGAACGCGGGAACAGGTGTGGTTCGATGAACAGGTCTCTCGTTACGCATCCGTCCAGGCGAGCTACCGGCAGCTTGGCGATGTGCTTCGGGATATCCTGCAACAGGCTGCCGGCAAACTGGCGCCACTGGCGATCGTCCAGACCCGGGTGAAGAGTGTGGGCAGTTTTGCCGGCAAGATCCAGCGCAAAC
>JBHHXO010000093.1:0-11970 GCA_046757125.1 Thiogranum sp. | reverse complement strand
CGACTATATCCCGGGCCTGGTGCGTAATCTTCTGCTGGAGAATCAGCACCGGGTGCGCCTGACCATGGTGCCGGATACCGGACTGTCGGAACGCCGGGACCGGGCCGAGGCGCAGCGCCTTGCGCGCATGAAGGCGCAGTTGTCGGAGCGGGAGAAACAGGACATCGTCAGGCTGGCCCGGGAGCTGGCCGAGCGGCAGCAACAGGAAGACGACCCGGACGTATTGCCGAAGGTCGGTCTCGCAGACGTGCCCGCCGGTTTACACATCGCAGAGGGCGAGAAGGATACGGTGGCCGGGCACGCGGTCAGCTTCTATCCCCAGGGCACCAACGGGCTGGTCTACCAGCAACTGGTCGTGGATCTGCCGCGCTTTGACGACGCGTTGCTGGATACGCTGCCCTATTACAGCAGCGCGCTGGCCCAGCTGGGGTGCGGTGGCCGTGATTACCTGGCCACCCAGGCCCTGCAAACCAGCGTCTCGGGTGGTGTGCACGCGAGCAGCAGCATGCGTGGCGGAACGGAAGATGTGCAGGCATTGCGCGGCTTCTTTGTGTTGTCGGGCAAGGCGCTGACGCGCAACCACGCAGCGCTCAGCAGCCTGCTGGTCGATACACTGGAAACACCCCGCTTCGACGAGCTCGAACGTATTCGCGAACTCATCGCGCAGCAGCGCGCGCAGCGCGAACAGAGCGTTACCGGTAACGGGCACGGACTCGCCATGCTCGCCGCTTCGTCCGGGCACAGTGCCGGCGCGGCGCTGTCGCACCGCTTGCGCGGGCTGCAGGGCATCCATTACCTGAAAGCGCTCGACGACCGCTTCACGGCCGGTGACGGGCTGGCGGATTTCGCCGACAGCTTTGCCAGCCTCCACGCGCGGATACGCTCGGCGCCGCGCCAGTTCCTGCTGATCGCCGAAGCCGAACGGCGCGCGCAGGCCGTGCAGGAAATGGTGCAGGCCTGGTCGCAGGCGGCCGGGGCGGATAGCAGCGGGTTTTCCGCCTTTGCCGTACCACCGGTACAACGACAGGTAAAGGAAGCCTGGCTTACCAATACCCAGGTGAATTTCTGTGCCAGGGCTTTTCCGACGGTCCCGCCGGAGCACGCCGACTCGGCGCCCCTGTCGGTACTGGCCGGGTTCCTGCGCAACGGCTACCTGCACCGTGCGATCCGTGAGCAGGGCGGCGCCTACGGCGGCGGCGCCTCGCACGATTCAGACAATGCCAGTTTCCGCTTCTTTTCCTACCGCGACCCCAGGCTGGAAGAAACGCTGGATGATTTCGACCGTTCTGTCAGCTGGTTGCTGGAGGAAAAACACGAATGGCGTACGGTCGAGGAAGCTATCCTGGGCGTGATCGGCAATATCGACAAACCGGGTTCGCCGGCCGGGGAAGCGAAGGACGCCTTCTACAGCGCGCTGTACGGCCGGACACCGGAGCAGCGCCAGCGTTTCCGTCAGCGTGTGCTGGAGGTCAGCCTGCAGGATTTGCAGCGCGTGGGCGAAACCTATCTCAAACCCGAACAGGCCAGTGTCGTGGTTATCAGCAACCAGAATGCCGAACAGCAGTGCCGGGATCTGGGCCTGGAAATAAAGCCATTGTGAGGGGATGACCCCGACCCAACGCTATCAGGCTGACCTGAATCGAGACGGTTTTCATGCCGATGCAGCGCAGCAGCAGGCGGTCGGTCTGTTGCAGGCGCTGTATGACGCACTGCTCGGACCGTTACCGTCGTTGTCCCTGCGTGAACGAGTGCTGGGCCGGCGTCCGCCACCGTTGCAGGGGCTGTTCCTGTGGGGCGGGCCGGGGCGCGGCAAGACCTACCTGATGGACTGTTTTTACAGCAGCCTGCCGCTGGTCGAGAAACGCCGTGTCCACTTTCACCGCTTCATGCTGGAAATTCACCGGGCGCTGGATGCGTTGCCGAAAACCGCCGACCCGCTGCAGGTTGTTGCCGACCAGATTGCTGACCGTGCCCGGGTGTTGTGCCTGGATGAGTTCCATGTCACCGACGTAGCCGATGCCATGTTGCTGGCCGGCTTGCTGGAAGCGCTGTTTGTGCGCCGGGTTACCCTGGTCGCGACGTCCAATATCGCCCCCGGCAAACTGTATCAGGACGGCCTGCAGCGGGACCGTTTCCTGCCGGCGATCGACCTGTTGCAGCGTTATACCCGGGTACAGCAGCTTGAAGGCAGCAAGGATTTTCGTCTCGAACTGTTGCAACATGGCGGCACCTACAGGGTCACGACAGACGGTTCGGCCCGTGCCTGGCTGCAGCGGCACCTGGAGGAGCTGGGGCCCGTGGATGCGCACGTCCACGCGTCGATCCAGTTGCACGGCCGCGAATTCAGGGTGCGTGCGCTGGCCGGAGACCTTGTATGGTTCGATTTTGACGAGCTCTGCGTGCAGCCGCGCTCGGCGCGCGACTACCTGCAACTGGCGTGCGAGTTTCACACCCTGCTGCTCGAGGGGGTGCCGCAGTTCGGCGAGGGGCTGGATGAAGCGGCGCGGCGCTTTATTCACCTGGTCGATGCGCTGTATGATCACGGCGTGAAGCTCATCGTGACAGCGGCTGCCGCGCCGGACCAGCTGTATCAGCACGGCCGGCTGAAGCACCTGTTTCAGCGCACCGCAAGTCGTCTGACGGAAATGTCGAGCGAACATTATCTGGCACAGCCACATCGTCCCGACCAGGAGTCTGCATGATGATTAACCGTTTGCGTATGCTGCTGCCCGTATTTGCCGTGCTGTATATACAGGGCGCGTTTGCGGAAGTACCGGTTCCGGACCCGGACTGGAGCGTGGCGCGTGCGCAGTTTACAACCGCCATCAGGAATCGCGAGCCGGTTGACCGGGTGGTGCTTATGTCGCCGCCGGCGAGCGAGGTCTATTTTTTTACCGACCTGCGCAACCTGGAAGGTCGCGAGGTGCAGCATCGCTGGTCATACCGGGGGCGGGTTGTTTCCATGAAGCCCTTCGAGGTCGGGGGCGCGCGCTGGCGGGTGTATTCAAAGAATGTGATCGAGCCGGGGCAGACGGGTGAGTGGTCGGTGACGGTTTATGATGAAAGCGGCTGGCCTTTGCATACCGAGCTGTTTCTCTACGAGCCGGCAAAGACCGGCTCGCTGTCGGTACCGGCTGAACAGCCGGCCGGTTTTTCAGAATAAGGTGTCGTCAGCGGTTACGGCGGACAGCCCGTCAGTCGGTGCCTCAGGCAGCGCGGGAGCGGCCTCCACCGGCGCGGGTTCGATCCCTGCGTCTACAGAAGCGGCAGTGTCCGGCTCGTCGTACAGGGTGCCGTTACTTTCTGTTGCGTCGGATTCGGGTGTCGTTTCGACCGGTGCGGGTGTGGCGATCACCGGTTCCGGGAGTGTGGCGGCTGCCTTGTCTGTATCCGCTTGCATAGCTTCGCTGGCCGGTGCGGTTTCTTCCGTGGCTTCGACAGCAGCCGGTGGAACAAGCGCAGTGTCCACTATTGCAGGGTCTGTCTCAGGATATAACTGAACCGGTTCCTGTACGGGCGCATCCGCCGGTGTATCTGTTGGCGCAACGGCATTGGTGACCGTTTCCGCTGCAGTCGTGGCCGGCTCGGTTGCCATGACCGGCGCAACCGGAGCTTCCTCGACCACTGGCTCGTTTGTTTCCGCGGCCGGGGACGCCTGCAGTTGCGAGACGCGTTCGGCCAGGCGTTGTTGTGCCGCGTTGAGCAGGTGCTGTTCCCTGGCTTCGACAGCGGCCTGCCACTCTGCACGTTCCTGTACACTCATTTTCGGTGCTGTCGATTTTTTCGCGGCTGTGCCGAGCGCCGCTACCGGCGTAGCCGAACGCTCTACCGCTTTGCGTTTCGGTTGTGTTTTTTGCGGCTGACTTGCAGCCACGGGAGCAGGAGTTTTTTGTATGTCGACGCCTGCAGGCTGGTACCAGAACAGGTAGCCGGATACAGCGATGCCGACGACGACCCCGGCCAGCAATGCCGGCATCAACAGCCCGGAACGCCCGTTATCGAAAACCTGCGGTGCTTCGCAGCGTTCATACTGAATGTTGCGGTCAGCCGGGCGTGGAACCTGCATGGCAGGCTTGACCTGCGTTGCGTCCGGTGTGCTGCTTTCCTGTGTATCAACCGGCGGCTGTTCAGCCGACGTGACCTGTCTGGCAGCGCGGCGGCGTGTTTTTCCGGACTTGCGGATTTTTTTGCTTTCCATGCCGAGCAGGCGGATCAGCTGCTCGGGCGGGAGTTCCATCGACGGATGCAGCGGATTGAAATTCATCTGGTTGCCACTCGCCGCGGGCTTGTCCTGTGCCCTGCGCCGCAGGCGCTGTGCGTGCCCGGGATCAACGATCGTTGTTTCTGTCATGGCATGTTTCCGCTTGTGTTTGTATGTCGCCGTTTCCCGCGACAGATTTTCAATGTGCTCTGCCAGGCGCCGTGCCTGGACTGCTTCGCTGCGCAGTTTCGCCATCTGCCGTTCAGCCTGCTGGCGCTGGCGATTGCGCGCACTCATCCCGTTTCCGGCCCGCTTCTCAACGGGCTCCGCAAGCGCTTCGGCGCGGCGTCGAACTTCCGCAGCGTGCGCACTGCCAACCGGGCGTGGCTGTTGCCCCGGTCCGGTCGATGCTGTGGCTTGTTTCCGTTTGCGAATTTCCATAGCCGGCAATAGTTTGTCCCTTCAGAGATAACGTCAGCCGGCGTGCTTTATTGAGGACACGGGGTGGATTTCTGCAGCTTTTCGGGCCGTTCGGGTGCGCTAAAATGTGAAAATCCGAACCGGTTCGCACTTTTCCGTTTTTACGCGGAGCGTGAAGACGGGTAGTGACTGTTTCCGGGAACGGGCTACACTTGAACGCAAGGGACAGAATCCAGCCGGGATGTGGCGTGCCGGAGAAGGTGTAATGCGCAGTTATATACGTCATCCGTCGGATATACCCATTGAATATCAGGCAGATGAGCGGAACACGGGTATCAGCCAGGAACACCTGCATGATATCAGTGCTGCCGGTCTGTCGTTTTCCTCGACGCATTCGCTCGACCCCGGTAGCTTGATAACGATCAGGATTTCCTGTGTGCAGCCCGGCTTTGAGGCCCGGGCACAGGTGGTCTGGTGCCACCGTGACAGCGAGGGTTTCGTGACCGGCGTAGTATTCATCGAACCGGGTGATTTTTACCGTGCGCGCATGGTTGAGCAGATCTGCCATATCGAGCACTACCGGGCGGAAGTGCTCGCCAACGAGGGGCGGCGGCTCGACGGAGAACAGGCCGCGCACGAGTGGATTCAGAAATTTGCTGTGGATTTTCCGGGACTTGAAGATGACGGGAAATCCTGAGCGGTGCGGGGCTGTACCTGTGTGTGGCAGGGTTATAAACTGCTGGAACCAGAATAAGATCAGGGGGCGATAAAAATGAATAACAAACGAAGCAGTATCTGGTCCGCCTGTTTGCTCGGAACGCTACTCGGCGTTTCTTCAGGCAGCGCATTTTCCCTTTCCGACCAGGCGCGCTGGCTCGAGGTGCATGTGCTGGACAAGCAGAGTGGACAGCCGGTCAGTGATGCAGCGGTCTGCCTGGGTATTACCGCCAGACCGGACCAGTTCGGCGCCATGCGATCCGACAGGGATGGTGTGGTGCGATTTGAAAACCTGAGCCAGAGACCGGTGGCCATGCTGACCACGGTTTCAAAGCCGGGTTACCAGGGGCGGCAGCAGCTCCTGGAACCGTTGTACCAGAGCCGGATCCTGATCATCAAGGTGGTTTCGGGGGGCGGTGGTCCGCAGTGCGATGCGCCGCCGGCGGCAGCCCGGGAAGACAGCGGCTCAGGCCTGGTGATTGAACGCATCACTGTGAAGCCGGATGCTGTGGCAGGCCAGGTGCTGGTTTCGGTACAGGCCTCCGGCGAGGCAAACCAGATCCGTATCAGTGAGCAGCCCGATTTCGCCGGTGCGGGCTGGCAGGCACTGGCGCCGGCTGTCGCCTACACCACCAGCAAGGGCAAGGGTGTAAAGCAGATCTATGTGCAGGTGCGCCGCCAGGCCAGCACCGAGGGAGCCAGCATAGAAGTGGTATCGAAGCCCGGTAAAACTACCTACAGGGTTCGATAAAGGCCCCTCGGTCAGGCGTCAATATCAGGGATCAGGCGGCTCTGGAGCTGGCTGATAGAGTCCTTCAGTAGCAGTTTGCGTTTTTTCAGGCGCTTGAGCTGTAGCTGGTCGGGGTAATCCGAGTGGATGAGGTGGTGAATTACGTCATCCAGGTCCCGGTGTTCCAGCGTCAGCTCTTCCAGTTGCTGGCGGAGCGTAAGGATTTCTTCAGGTGTGAGCTGTTTGTTTATGGTCGCGGCTCCTGTGCCGGTAGCATTCCGGTGCGACTGGCCGGCATTGACTACCCCTGCAAGTGATTTTGCAACGGCGCCTTCCCCCGCAGCGGTTGCAAAAGGGCGGTTCCGGATGCCGCCTTCAAGGCTGACTATATCAAACCGGTTGTGTGCCTGCCCCCCTGTCAGTGCACAATATACCGATCATTCCGGTCGAGTTCATCCACCCTGTTGTGCGGGCCGGTGCAGGTGTCGGTGTGGTCCCTGAGTACGCTGGTCGTCAGGCGCTTCAGCGCCGGGAGCCGGGGCGTCGGCGGCCTTCAAATGCCACGATGGACTTGACGATTTCCTGATAGGGAAACTGTTCCAGCGATCCGTAGGTACTTTCCCCCAGGACGGTCAGCGCAGAGACATCGACGACATTTTCCCTGTCGAGGTCCGGGCGCAACAGTTTCTGCAGACCCAGCAGGCCGCCGGTCTGTACCTTGATCTCTTTCGCGTGCGGTAACTCGCCTTCGAGGAAGGTGACCCTGAGAGCAAAACGGGCATTTTCGCGTAGCAGCGCGATGAGGCGGGTGCAGCGCCGGTGGGTGATGGCCGAGTCGCAGGCAATTCCTTCGCGATCGGCGAGATAGAAGCGGGTCGAAAGTGCGCAGGCGCAACGCTGACTGAGAATGGCCTTCTCGAATACGCAGCGGCGTTCATTGACGCTATGGTAGGTTGAGCGGTATTCGTCTTCCTCTACCATGAGGGATGGTTACTTCTCCCACTCGCGCAGAATCGGCTCTTCGCGTTTTTCCATCAGCTGTTCTTCCGCTTCGAGTTCGGATGCGGCAAACATGACCTTGATGACATGGTTTTCGCCTTCGGCCAGCTCGCTGCGCATCATCCGGGCGCGCTTCCTGGCTTCCCTGTAGGCGTCGTGCTGCTCGAGTTTTTCCAGCGTCTTCAGCAGGTTGGTGGGGCCCGGTGTGATCCTGTAAATGTAGTATGGCATGGTGTTTTAAGTCGAGGCTATGCTGTTATCCGTGATGCAGCAGTATAGCAAGCCGGCGGGAATTACTCACAAGCCCACTTGTTCAACGTGGTTTCCCAGCGTGATGACAAAACCGGTGCGGCGATCATCGCCTTCGGTGCTGTACGCGAACTGGAAGGTGCGTTGCAGTGTAAACCCGCCGCGCGGGGACCGGCGCAGTGCAAGGCGCTGCAACGTCACCGTGGCGTCCAGCAGCTGCAGTTGCTGATGCCGGCAGACATCACGTGCTGCCAGCAGGGCAAGTTCCCGGTCATGCAGCGTGTTCTGCCAGAACCAGATGAACAGGCCCAGCAGGATCAGCAGTAAAAGACCGGTGCTTTCCATCAGTTTTCCGGGTAAACGAGCGGCGGAAGCCTAGCACAGCCGGCCTGCCATCCTCAAAGCTGTTGGGGAAAAGGCGCCGGACGGCATGTTACACTTGAGGCTGTTTGCAGAGCAGGGGACCTGGCATGGCGGGCATGAGCGAAGAAGATCGACTGGAACTGACGCGTGGCATTTTGAACATGCTGGATGACTGGGAAGTCAGTGCGAAAGACCAGCTCACGCTGCTTGGTATGGGTGATGCCCCGGCACGCGAGGTAAAGCGCCTGCGTGACAGTCGGCCGTTGCCGGATGATCCGGAGATCATGCAGCGTATCGAGCACCTGATCTGTATAGCGGATGCCTTGCGTACCACGTACCCGTTCAGTAAACGGATGGGTAAGATGTGGATGCACAAGCCCAACCGGAAGTTCCGCCAGCGCACCCCGGTTGCCATGATGGTCGAGGACGGCATGGTCGGTATTATTTCTGTCCGTTCCTACCTGGACTGCACGTTCAGCTGGGATCTGTCCGGATCAAAAGCCTGACCCGGGCAGGCTCCTCACCCCGAGACCCGATGCCATCGCTGTACCTGCACCCGGCTGACGCGCTGTGGCAGCCTGCCGAATATGACGCCATGATCGATGCCTTGTGCGCAACCGGCCTCATCGGTCGACCCGGTGCGCAGGCGGGTACCGATGGGTTTCCTGCCGGTGACCGGTTTATGCAGCAGATCATGTTCCTGGGTTGCTCGCCGCAGCCGGTGTTCGATCCATCACAGGCGCAGGATGGGTCGCAGCCGTGCTGTGTCCACTTGCGCTGCTATGAAGAGGTCAGGTTTCTGGGCACAGAGCGGTGTCCGGCTGTACGTTGTGCCGGTTGCCGCACGCCTGCGCGGTTACCCGGCCCGCACAGTCACGATGCCCTGTACCGCTGTGGGCAGTGCGGCAATGAATCGCGGTTCCCGGATCTGGACTGGCGGAAAGGCGCCGGCTTTGGGCGCTTCTTTATTGAAATCAGCGGGGTCTACCCGCACGAAGCCGTGCCTTCGGATGCACTGCTCAATACGCTCGGCACACTGTCAGGTTGTCACTGGAAGTACTTTTACACGCAGGGCTGGTACCCCTTCAACAGGCCCTAGTCACGCCGTAAACGATCCGATACCGCGATGGGCGTCGGGTAGCGCATCACGATAAAGTAGGACGATACGATAAAGGTGATCAGCGTCGCCAGCTGGATCAGGTAGGACACCTGCATGCCTATAACGTCCGATCGTGTAGCCAGTATGGCGATCAGCAGGGAAAATTCACTGATCTGCCCGAGTCGCGCACCGATTTCTGCGGCTGTTCCGGGATCCTCGCCTTCCCTGATCCACAGGTGTTTGAATACCAGGGGTTTGACCAGCAGGGCGATGGCGGCAAGTATCGCAGCCGGCACGAACACCTGTTGCATGGCCGAGAGGTCGAAAGCAGCGCCCAGGCTGAAGAAAAATACCACCAGGAAGAAATCCCGTAACGGCTTCAGGCTCTCTGCAATGAAGCGCGAAATCGGTTCGGTCGCCACCGAGATGCCCGCGATGAACGCGCCGATTTCGGCTGACAGGCCCAGTGCTTCGGCCAGTTCCGCCATGCCCAGGCACCAGCCGATGGCGAGCAGGAAAATATATTCCTTGATGGTGTCGTAACGCGCCAGCAGCCGGGTCAGCACGAAACGCGCAAAGCCGAAGGCGAACAGCAGGATGGCGGGCAGCGCCAGGCCCATCATGGTCGCGTGTTGCCAGCCGTCGCCGGTATCGGCTGTACCATGCAGCACCAGCATGATGACGATAGCAATCAGATCCTGCAGTAACAGCACGCTGATAATGATTTCGCCGGTGTGCTGGTGGTGCAGGACCGTGCTGGGCAGCAGCTTGAGTCCGATGATGGTGCTGGAGAACATCATGGCGGCGCCGATCACGACGGCCTCTATGATGCTGTAGCCGAATGCCAGGCTGGTGGTTGCCCCCAGCGCGGCAAACAGGACGGAGCTGACTACAGTGACAACGGTCGCTTTGCGGAACATGTTCCAGAGATCCTGCGGGTGCAGGTTCAGGCCGAGCAGAAACAGCAGGAAGACAATGCCGACGTGTGACAGGTCCTGCAGGAGGGCGACGTCACCGACCAGGCCCAGCGCCGACGGGCCGATCGCCATGCCCAGCAGAATGTAGGCAACGATGACGGACTGGCGCGCGTACAGCGCCACCGTGGCCAGTACCGCGGCGCCGGTGAAGATCAGAAAAAGAGAGAACAGGATGGACTGGTCCAATATTTTTGTGCCTCGCTTGCCGGTACCCGTCATCCCTGCGCTGGCAGGGCTTTTGCAAAGCCTATCACACTAACAAACAAACGTTTTTTGAGTCGTCGGGGTTCAGCGGGTATCCTGCCGGTACAGATTGTGGCGGGGAGCCGGAACTACTTTGCGATACACACGGGGAAAATACATGCAGCGGGGCACAGCTCGCGTGGCGTTCGCCTGTTGCGCGCTGGCGGTGCTGTTGTTGCCGTTGCTGACGGCCACGCAGGCGCTTGGCAGCGGCAAGCCGGTTGTCGTTGCCAGCGCAGCACTGCGCGAGCTGGCGCCGGTCAACTGGTATACGGGTACGGTGATCAGTCGCGAACGGGCGAAACTGGCGGCCGAAGTGTCCGGGCGCCTGTTGTGGGTTGCGGAGGTCGGGCAGGAGGTCGAGGAAGGAGCAACAGTGGCGCGCATCGACGATGCCCTGATGCAGGAAGACCTTGCCGAACGCAGGGCGGACATTGCGCGCATCAAGGCGCAGCTGAAATTCCTGGAGCAGGAAGCTTCGCGCCTGCAGCGCCTGGCGAAACAGAACAACGCCGCACAAAGCCAGCTGGAGAAAACCGTGTCGGAACTGGCGGCCGCACGCAGCGAACTGAAGGCGGCCCAGGCGCGTGAACGCCGTACGGCGCAACAGCTCGAGCGCACCTCTCTCAAGGCGCCTTTTCCCGGTGTGGTCACCGAACGTTTGCTGCACGCCGGGGAATGGGCCGATGACGGCTCGGCAGTGATCGCCATGACGGATCCGGAACTGCTCGAGGTACAGAGCTGGGTATCCGTATCAGCGTTGCCCTTTATAAAAAATCAATCGACCCTGCAGCTTGAGATAAATGATAAAACGTACCAGGGCACGGTACGCACCCTGGTGCCGGTGGGTGACCAGCGCTCAAGGTTGTATGAATTGCGGGTCAGCCTGCCAGCACAGCAGTGGAATGTAGGCGAGAGCGTGCGCATTGCGGTGCCGACCGCGCTGGCGAGGGAAGTCCTGACGGTGCCTCGCGACGCCCTGGTTATCCGCCGCAATTCGATCAGCCTGTACCGGGTCGATGACGATAATATCGCCCGGCAGACAAGCGTCAGAACCGGCATCGCCAGTGGTGCGTTTATCGAGGTCCGTGGCGATGTGAAAGCGGGTGACCGGGTCGTGGTGCGCGGTGGCGAGCGCCTGCGTGACGGTCAGCAGGTGACGGTGCAGAACCAGGAAAGCATGCAGTGATACTGACTCGCCTGGCGCTGGGGAACCCGGTAGCGGCACTGGTCGCTGCACTGATGATACTGCTGTTCGGGTTTATCAGTCTCACGCGTTTGCCGGTACAGCTGACCCCCGAAGTCGAACGCACTGAAATAACCATATCCACCAGCTGGAGAGCGGCGGCGCCGGCGGAGATAGAGTCTGAAATCCTCGAGCCGCAGGAACGCGTGTTGCGCGGCACGCCGGGCATGAGCGCCATGCTGTCCCGTGCCCAGCGCGGGCTCGGGCGCCTCACGCTCAGCTTCAGTGCCGACGTGGATTTACAACGCGCACTGGTCGACGTGCTGAACCGCCTGAACCGGGTAAGCGGCTATCCGGAGGATGTGGAGGAGCCCAGGCTGTCGACGATTGGCGCGAGCAATCGCCCGGTCGCCTGGTTTATCCTGAAGACCCTGCCGGGTAACACGCAGGAAATCGGCAGTTACCACCGGGTTGTCAAGGAGCTGGTGCAGGCGCGCCTGGAACGCGTCTCCGGCGTGGCTTTCTCGGATGTGCGTGGTGGCCGGGAAAGGGAAGTCCGCATTACGTTTGATCCCTATAAAATGGCGGCGCTGGGCGTCGATGTACCGGCTATCGCCGCGCGCGTGGGTAAAAACAAGGATATGTCCGCCGGGGAGATTGACGTTGGCAAGCGGCGTTACACGATCCGTTTTTCCGGTACCTATCCCATCGATCAGTTCGGTGAACTGGTGGTGGACTGGCGCCAGGGTCGACCGGTGCTGTTGCGTGATGTCGCAACCGTTGAAG
>JBHHXO010000092.1:0-12099 GCA_046757125.1 Thiogranum sp. | reverse complement strand
GAAGTCTGTACCGCGCCCGGTTGCGGGAAATGCGGACGTGCCAGGGAGGTGCTGAAGGAAATCGCCAGCACATGGACGGATGCCGACATCAGCTGGCGGGAGGTCAATATCCTCGACGAGCTGGACTATGCCGTCGCGCTCGGGGTGCTGGCAACACCTGCCATCGCGATCGACGGGGATCTGGTTTTTACGTCTCTGCCGTCTGAAAGGAAATTGTGCCAGGCGTTGCGCAAGCGTCTTGAGGAGAAACAGGCATGACTGTCACGCTGATCCTGACCGCGGCCCTGCTGGGCGGGCTGGCTTTTTTCGAGCCCTGCACCATAGCAACGCACACCCTGTTTGCGGCACGCTCGCACGGCCTGCCCCGTGCCCGTTGTTACCGGGGGCTGGCAGCCGTCTGGCTGGCCCGCAGTAGTCTGTCGGTCATCCTGCTGGTGGTCGGCACGCTGCTGGCGCCGCGGCCCGACTGGGGTCCCTGGCTGCCCAGCATCATCCTGTCGGTCATGGCGGTGCTCTACATCGTGTCACGGTTCGCCTATATACCGGTTCCGCACCTGGAGTTCTTTCGCCTGTTGCCCGCCGGTCGTGCGCTGCCGTTTGCCGTGCAACTGGGGCTTACCCTGCCGGCCTGCACCATTCCCCTGTTCATCGTTATTACCGGCCTGGCTGTGACGGTTGATTCAGTGCTATTTGCTGTGCTGGCCGGTGTGTTGTTTGCGACCCTGTTTACAGCGCCGATGGTTGTTACCTCTTTAAAAGGCATACACGCCGACGGGCGGGAGTTGTTGAACCGCGCTGCAAAGGGCAGTCCCTACCTGACAGCGATGCTGTTGTTCGGCGCGGCGCTCTACCTGTTGATCCCGCTCCTCGATATAAGTGCCGATACGCTGAAAGCGAGCCTGCAGCAGGCCAGCCTGGCGGGGATCGGCGTGGCCTTTCTCGCCGGCTTTGTATTCAGCTTCAACCCGGTGTCGTTTGCTTCCATCCCGGTGGTGCTGGCCTATGTCACCAGGGCGCATGAAGAGCGCCGCGCGTTGCTACTGGGTGCCGCCTTTGTGGCCGGCATGCTTGTCACGCATGTACTGCTCGGTGTTGCGGCGGCGCTGGGCGGTGACTGGGTCAAGGGAGTGCTGGGCAGGGAGTGGGGTTTGCTGCTCGGGCCGTTACTGATTCTGCTTGGCTTGCTCTGGCCGGGCTGGCTCAGGCTGCGGCTGCCCTGGCTCTCCATGCGTGCCCGACAGGTTAGCGGTCTGTGGGGTGCCTTCCTGCTGGGTATTCCTTTCTCGGTAGCGGTTTGCCCGTTCTGTACGCCGGCATTGCTGGTAACGTTGACCGCCAGCGCCGCTATCGGCTCTGTGCCCTTCGGTTTTGCGCTGCTGCTGGCGTTTGCCGCGGGGCGCAGCATACCGGTCATGCTGGGTGCGTGGAGCATGGGCTGGCTGGAGTCATTGCGCATGCTGTCGCGCTACCAGAGAACCCTCGAACTGGTGGCCGGCATAACCCTTGTTCTCACAGGGTTATACCTCCTCAATGAGTATTTTTTCATCATCAAGTACTGATTGAGGAGTCAGCGGTGTTTGTTTTTCAACGAATTGTTTTTTGATAACTATATGAAAATACAGATATATTAATTCTGTAGCGGATGATCCCCGGGTTTCCGCAGGAACTTTTTGCGCGGTCACCCACCTAAAGTTAATATATTATTGATTTCTAATACAGGAGGTGGGCATGGTTATCGATGCACTGACTATTGCAGGGACCATACTGGCGCTAATTGCGATCGCGGCGGTGGTGAAGGTATGTCACGCTTCGGGCGTTAACTGCCTGGACAAGAGGTGAGTCCTGCGGAAAACTGATCCGGTCAGGGTTACATGTTCCCCGTCCTTGTCGAGCCAAGGAATTCCATGGAGGGGGCAAAGAATGCGCAGCCAGTGACGGCGCGCGTGTAGTCCAGCAGGTGGTCATGGTGGCCATCGGCATCGGTGCAGATCATACGGTCCAGCATCCGGTCAAAGTTATCCGGTGTGCCGGCATAGGCAATAAACAACAGGCCTGCTTCGCGTACGTCCCCGTACGGCATGCTGTGGCGCAGGATTTCAAGTTCCCGGCCGTCTTCTTCAATGGCCACACGACTGATATGCGCGGTTGGCGGTTTCACCCCGTCTGCAAGTTCCACATCGTCCGCCTTGGTGCGGCCGATGATAGCTTCCTGTTCGTTCACCGGTAATGCTTCCCAGTCGGCGAGGTTGTGGATATAGCGCTGCATGCTGATATAGCTGCCGGCGGCAAAATCAGGGTCATCCTGTGCCACCAGCGCCACTTCCGCACGTTCATTCCCCTCGGGGTTTTCCGAGCCGTCGACGAACCCGGTCAGGTCGCGGTTTTCCAGGTAGCGGAAACCATCGGTCACTTCGACAATCGAGATGCTCGCGCCGAATTCAGCCATGATCTTCCGTGCCAGTACGTAATTGAGATCGCGCCGTTCCGAACGGATGTGCAACAGCAGGTCGCCAGCGGTCGCAGGCGCCTGGCGCGTGCCCTCGGCACGGGCACGAAACGGCCGCAGTGCAGCAGGGCGGCCCCGGCCGGAATACATACGGTCCCAGCAATCCGGGCCAATCGCCACCACGCTTGCCAGTCCCGCATCGGGATCGATCGCGGCGACCTCCCGGGTCAGATCCGGCACGGCCGCGCAGCCCGAGCGGGCCTGGGCCGCGGCATCTTTACCCGCGTTTACTGTTGCAACAATAAAACAGGCTGTCGAGTTACCTTCCGGCAGTATTCCGCTCTGGGGTGTCGGCATGATATCTGGCTCCATGGTTGTGTGGGCGGGCCGGCGCCGGTATTTCAGTGCAATACCTTGCGCATGGCACCCTGAAACTGTCTGGTCAGTTCATGATCGTCGCCCAGCAGCGCGAAGATCGCCAGCATGGCCTTGCGTGCGAGCGCATCACTGTAATCCGGGTCCTGCTGCAATACCCGTAGCAGGCAGGTCAATGCGTGTTCATACTCGTTCCGGACCATGGCAACAGCGGCCCGGCTGAGCGCGCTGTCCATGTCCTGCGGCGCCGCCTCCAGTTGACGGTCCAGTGCTTCGACGGGCAGGGCCTGTTCCGCCAGGTGCAGCATCCGTGCATGAACCCGCAGGGTGCTGATTTCCGCTTGTGCCTGGACGGTGGCCGGCAATGTCGAGCAATAGTCCTCGATAGGCGCGAAACGTTTTTCGCGCAGCAGCAACTTGATCGTCGTAGCGCAGGGCTTCGGGTCTTCCGGCGCCGTCGCGCTCGCCCCGGCAAGTATTTCCAGTGCGGCATCGACGTTACCCGCCTGGTAGGCGTGAATCGCCCGGCCGATCGAGGTGTTTTGCGCCGGCGCCACGTACTTGTCGATACTGGCGCGCAAGGCGGTTTCCGACTGTGCGCCGTAGATGGATTCAACCACCTTGCCGCGCTGGTAGATCTTTATGGTAGGGACGCTGGTGATGCCGTTCCCGCGTGCCAGTGAGTTCTGGGTGTCGGTGTTCACGTTGACCAGCAGAAAGCGCCCCTGGTAAGCGCGGCTCAGGTCTTCGAGCACCTGCCAGAGTTTGAAACAGGGGCCGGCGCCGGGTGTCCAGTAATTGACGAGTACGGCGCCCCTGTGTGAGTTTTCCAGCACCAGTTGCCGGAAGTTTTCACGGGTGCCGTCGAATACGTGGTCTGGTCCGCTCATAGGGATGCGCAGTATACAGGGTCGGTTGTGTGGCTGTCGCCGGCCTTGCAGCCTGCCCGCTACCGGTTTTATTCTGCGGTGGCAGCAATGCCGTGATGCTTGCTTCGGGTGCAGGCCGGTACCATTTTATTCCAGGCGTATTATCAACGAGCCCGTTCAAACCCTACGCCGAGAGCGGATTAATGTGCGCTGAATACCCTATACTGGGCGTCTTCCCCGTTGCCGGTGAACCGCGTGCCTGTTGCTGAAAGCTATAAACTCGTCGAGACCCGCCTGCAGGAGAAGCTGGAGAACGGCACCACCCGTTGCAAGCTGTGCCTGTGGCGCTGCAAAATCGGGCACGGCCAGCGCGGTTTCTGCCAGGCACACGTCAACCGCAATGGTACGCTCTATAACCTGTCCTACGGTATCCTGTCATCGATCGATATCGACCCCATCGAGGATAAACCGGTAAGGCACTACCGGCCCGGTACACGGGTCATGTCTGTCGGCAGCTATGGCTGCAGTTTCCGTTGTGGCGGTTGCCATAACCTGGATATTTCGTGGGGCGTGCAGGCGCTGGACGAGCTGGCAAAAGGCCGCTCCCGGGAGGCCTGGGTCGCACCCCGGTCGCTGGTCGAAACCGCGCAGCGTGCGGGCGTGCAGGGCATCGCGTTCACCTACTCGGAACCGGCTGTGTGGCTGGAGTACATTATCGATGTCGCCGAACTCGCCCACCAGGCGGGCCTGTATACGGTATACGTATCCAACAGTTTCGTAACCGACGAGGCGCTGGAACTGGCCGCCCCCCATATCGACGTGCTGTGTTCCGACATCAAGAGTATGCGTGACGGGTTCTACCGGGACATTTGCCGACCGGCAACCGTGCAGCAGGTGCTGCACTCGATAAAGAAGGCCCACGAGCTGGGTATTCACGTGGAGACCCGCACCAATATCATTCCGGGCAAGAACGACGACCCCCGCGAACACTACGAGATTGCCTGCTGGGTACGCGACAACCTCGGCAAGGAAAGCCCCTGGCATATCACCCGGTTTTTCCCGGCCTACAGGCTCAGCGACATACCGCCTACCCCGGAGGCTGCCCTGTTCGGTGCGCGCGATGCTGCCGAACGCGCCGGGCTGGAAAATATTTATGTGTATAATGACAAGGGTTGCGATTGCGCAAAGGAAAACCTGCCCATTGAGGTTTATCTCGGTGGCAGCAGTGAGGAACTGCGCCAGGTCAGGAAATGTTCAGCCGGCTGCTGCGGTGACGAAGGCGTGCTGCTGAAAAAATACGAACAGGATTCAATTACGGAAACAGCCGGTACAGAGGTTAAACATGACTAGAACTGTGCAGTGTGTAGTACTTAAAACCGAAGCGGAAGGTCTGGACCGACCGCCGCATCCCGGTGAGCTTGGCGTGCGCATATTCGAGAATGTGTCCAGGGAAGGCTGGGAAAAGTGGCTCGAGCGCCTGACCACTATCATCAACGAGAACGGTCTGAGTACCGCCGACGAGCAAAGTATCGAGTTGATAGAAAAGCACATGGCCGGTTTCTTTTTTGATGAAGGCGATTACGGCCAGTTGCCGGCCGGTTTCCGACAGGGTGGTGGCGGAAAGAAATAGCGCTCAGGCATTCAGGGGACAGCATGCCGCCCCCGGGTTATCGACTACTGCGGTGTGATTTTAAATACCGGGGCAACTACAAAATCAAGCCGGGAACAGGCTTCCCGCAAGGCACAAACGACTTCGTCAGCGGAATCGCCGCGGGCGAAAATGTAACCCGGATACTGGTTGCCTTCGGGCAACGGAACCAGTTCATTTCCTTCACGTATTATAACGTCTACCTTGTCGACTCCGGGTACGCTGCGGGCCGCGCCGATACCTTCCACGCGCCTGAGGATGCCGCCCCTCCTTACCGGGATCATCATGACGCCGCGCGCTTTTCCCGGTGAACGGGCCTGCACCGGTCTGCCAATGGCCAGCGCAATGACCAGTTCTTCCAGGTTGAAGGTCATGCCGCTGTCCAGGATGCGCGCGCAGTCGCCGCCGATGGTGCGGGCGGCGACTTCGAGTATCCAGGCGTCGTGTTTGTCGATACGCAATTCGGCGTGTACAGGCCCGGTGCGCAGACCGTAAGCCGAGCAGGCCCGGGCGACACGCTGCTTTATTCCGGCCTGTGTCGCGCCGTCCAGTTGCGAGGGGGTGACATAGATGGTTTCTTCAAAATAGGGACCCTGCAGGGGGTCGGGTTTATCGAACAGGGCAAGAGTGGTGAGTTCGCCGTTGTGCAGATAACCTTCGTAGGCGACCTCGATCCCGTCAATGTAGTCCTCGACCAGCACGTGGGTTGCCTCGAAGTCGTCTTTTGCTGACGAGATGATGGGTTTGATGCGCCGGCAGGCGGCAATAAAACCGGCTTCGTCATCCGCGCGGATGACACCGCGGCTGGCCGACATGTTCAGTGGCTTGATGACGCAGGGCCAGGGCAAACCGGCCATCTGTGCCTGCAGGGGCTGGTCGAGGGCAATCAGGCAGTGGGTGGGTACCGGACATCCGGCGAGCGCCAGGTGTGCCCGGGCCAGGTCCTTGCGCCGGGACAGGCGTGCTGCCTGCGGCGGGTTATGCGGCAGGCCGAGGGCCTGTGCGGCGCAGGCGGCCAGTTCGACGGTACTGTCGTCGCTGCCGAGTATGCCGGCAAAGGGTGTCCGGGCAGCCGCGTCGAGGATTCCGGCCAGCGCGGTTCCGGTATTGTCCAGGTCTACGTGCAGTCCGGTGTGGACTTCGGAAATGAGGGAGAATTCCCCGTGTGAGGCAATTACCGCCTCCAGTCCCATGCGCTTTGCTGCCTGCAGGAAGGGGGCGATGCGGTAACTGTTTGCCTGCGCAATGAGCAGCAGGCGGGGTCTGCCGGTCAGGCGCAACCGCCGCCGGCAGCGCCGCAGGAGCCACAGGCGCCGCTGCCACCGGTTTTGGCGAACACGTTTTTGAATACGAAGCTCTTGTTGACACCCTGCACCTTGTAGTCGATCTCGACGCCTTCAAGAAAGCCAAGCGCGACGGCATCGACATAGATATTCAGGCCGTCTTTTTCCAGCACGCAGTCGTACTTGCCCGGCTGTTCGACCAGGGTCATGCCGTAGGCCATGCCACCGCAACCGCCACCCGATACGAAAATGCGCACACCGTTTACGTCGTCTTCGTTACTTGTAATGGCGATAAGTTGCTCAACCGCTTCCGGTGACACCTTGATTTCATCGCTCAGGCGGGAGTTGAATTGCGTCTCGAACATGACGATCACCGTACTGTCTGGCTGCTTATGAAGGGCGTCATTCTAGCATGGACCGGGCGTGCAGACCCAGCCGGGCCTTTGCGCACAGAGATTGTGGGGGATCAGCGTAACTGGCGGATCAGTTCCCGCGCAGCGTTCGACAGTGTCCGCTCCCGGTGGTAAACGACGCCCAGCGAACGCTGCAGGGAAAGCTCCCTGACGGACAGCTTGCGGGTGCGCGCGTCCAGCATGGTGACGGGCAGCAGGCTCCAGCCGATGCCTACCGACGTCAGCATCCTGATGGTTTCGAGGTAGTTGGTCGACAGCGCAACATCCAGTTTCAGTCCCAGTGTTGCGAAAGCCCGTTCCGCAATCTGCCGGGTGTAGGTGCTGGCCGCCGGCAGTATGGCCGGGTGCTGCGCCAGCTCGTTCAGTTTCACGCCGGACCTGCCGGCCAGCGGGTGGTGGGTCGAGACCATGATACCCAAAGGGTCCTGCCACACGGTTCGGGTCGTCAGGTTGGGCAGTGGCGCCGGTGGCAGGGTGACGATGCCCAGTTCCAGCTCGCCGTGTTCCACGGCTGCACAGGCTTCTTCCGAGTCCATGAAGCGGATGTCCAGGCGTACCTCGGGGTGTGCCTGTGTGAAGCGTTTCAGGGCCGGTGGCAGCCGGTGCAGGCCGATGTGATGGCTGGTGGCAAAGCGCAGCGTGCCATGCACCGCGCCGCTCAGGTTGGAGATGGCGCGCACACTGTCTTCCATTTCGACCAGGATGTTTCGCGCGCGCGGCAGCAGCGCGCGCCCGGCTTCCGTGAGTGTGACGGTGCGACCGATGCGGTCGAACAGTCTGGCGTCCAGTTCGTTTTCCAGGGCCGCGATGCGCTTGCTGACCGCCGGCTGGGTCAGGTACAGGTGTTCGGCCGCGCTGGAAAAGGAACCGGCGTCGGCAACGGCGGCGAAGGCTTTCAGTGCGGCGATATCCATATATTCCAAATAGTAATATAAAATATGAAAAATATGAATTGGAGTTATTAGTGTTGGGGTCGTAGGCTACCCCGGAACCTGGAGAGAACGATGAGCGCGAAAACACTCTATGACAAGTTATGGCAGGCGCACCTGGTGCGGGAAGATGCTGACGGCACCGCACTCATATATATCGATCGCCACCTGGTCCACGAAGTGACGTCGCCACAGGCTTTTGAAGGCCTGCGGCTGGCCGGGCGCAAGCCCTGGCGCCGTGAAACCGTGCTGGCAGTGCCGGATCACAATGTGCCGACCACGCAGCGAAGCAACGGTGTCGCCGGTATCGAGGACCCGGTTGCGCGCATACAGGTCGAAACCCTGGACCGGAACTGTTCCGAGTTCGCCATCACCGAGTTTCACATGGACGACAGCCGCCAGGGGATCGTGCACGTGATCGGCCCGGAGCAGGGTGCCACCCTGCCGGGCATGACGGTGGTGTGTGGTGACTCGCACACCTCGACGCACGGTGCGTTCGGCGCGCTGGCCTTCGGTATCGGAACCTCCGAGGTCGAGCACGTGCTGGCTACCCAGTGCCTGATCCAGAAGCAGTCGAAAAACATGCAGGTGCGTGTCGAGGGTAAGGCCGGGGCTGGCGTAACGGCCAAGGACCTGGTGCTGGCCATCATTGGCGAAATCGGTACCGCGGGTGGCACGGGTTACGCCATCGAGTTCGCCGGCAGTGCGATCGAGGCGCTGTCACTGGAAGGTCGCATGACGGTGTGCAACATGGCCATCGAGGCCGGTGCGCGCGCCGGGATGATCGCGGTGGATCAGAAAACCATCGATTATATTGAAGGCCGCCCCTTTGCACCTACGGGCGAGCAGTGGGATGCCGCCGTCAGGTACTGGCGTACGCTGGTCAGCGACGAGGGCGCTGAATTCGACCGTGTGGTGACCCTGGATGCCGGTAAAATCAGGCCGCAGGTGACCTGGGGGACGTCGCCGGAAATGGTGGCGGCGATTACCGATGTCGTGCCGGACCCCGAAGCCGAAACCGACAGCGTAAAGCAGACAGGTATGCGCAAGGCGCTCGACTATATGCAGCTCATACCCGGGACGCCGATTGCGGATATCCGCCTGGACCGCGTCTTTATCGGTTCCTGTACCAATTCGCGTATCGAGGACCTGCGTGCTGCGGCCGGTGTCGCCAACGGGCGCAAGGTCGCAGCAAGCATCAGGCAGGCGATTGTGGTGCCGGGGTCCGGACTGGTGAAGCAACAGGCCGAGGCGGAAGGACTCGACCGGATTTTTATCGATGCCGGCTTCGAGTGGCGCGAACCGGGCTGTTCCATGTGCCTGGCCATGAATGCCGACCGGCTGGAACCGGGCGAGCGCTGTGCCTCGACCTCGAACCGCAATTTCGAGGGCCGGCAGGGTGCCGGCGGCCGCACCCACCTGGTGGGTCCGGCCATGGCGGCAGCAGCGGCCGTGGCCGGCCATTTTATCGATATCCGTGAACTGGATGAACCGGCCTGAAACCCGGACTGAACAGGACTTGATATGGAAAAATTTTCAGTATTGAACGGACTGGTGGTGCCGCTGGACAGACCCAATGTGGATACCGATGCCATCATTCCCAAGCAGTATCTCAAGTCGGTCAAACGTACCGGCTTCGGCCCCAACCTGTTCGATGACTGGCGTTACCTGGATCCCGGAGAGCCGGGGCAGGATCACAGCAAGCGCCGCATGAACCCGGATTTCGTGTTGAACCAGGCGCGTTACGCCGGTGCGCAGATACTGCTGGGCCGGGAGAATTTCGGTTGTGGCTCGTCGCGTGAACATGCCGTGTGGGCGCTGGAAGACGCGGGATTTCGTGTCGTGATTGCACCGGGTTTCGCCGACATATTCTTTAACAACTGTTTCAAGAACGGTGTGCTGCCGATCGTGCTGGACACGGAGACGATGGAGCGTTTGTTTGCCGACGTCGAGGCTCGTGAGGGTTACAGTCTGAAGGTGGATCTCGAAGCCCAGACCCTCACTACGCCGGGTGATGAAGTGATCAGTTTCGAGGTGGATGAATTCCGCAAATACTGCCTGCTCAACGGTCTGGACGATATTGGTCTGACCTTGCAGCACGTCGATGATATCCGTGCCTATGAAGAACGCCGCCGGACAGAGGCGCCGTGGTTATTCGGGGCCGGGTAAGAAGCAGTTCGTTTTTGGTTAATTGCAGGATAGGTCAACATGAAAAAAATTCTTGTTTTACCCGGTGACGGTATCGGTCCGGAGATTGTCGCGGAAGCGGTGAAGGTGCTGGAGCGACTGCAGGCCGATGGTCTGGCAGTTGAGCTGGAGCAGGGCCTGTTGGGTGGCTCCGCGTATGCTGCGCAGGGCCATCCCTTGCCGGAGGAAACGCTGGTACAGGCACGCGCCGCGGATTCCATTCTGCTCGGTGCGGTCGGTGGTCCTCAGTACGAGTCGCTGGAACGCCCGCTGCGGCCGGAGCAGGGGTTGCTGGGGCTGCGTTCGGAATTGAAACTGTTCTCCAACCTGCGCCCCGCGATGCTCTACCCGCAACTGGCTGACGCTTCGACACTGAAACCCGAAGTGGTGTCCGGCCTGGATATCCTGATTGTGCGCGAGCTGACCGGCGGCATTTACTTTGGCGAACCGCGCGGGGTACGCACGCTGGACAATGGTGAACGGGAAGGCTTCAACACGCTGGTGTACCGCGAGTCGGAGATCGAGCGTATCGGTCGCTCCGCTTTCGAGATTGCACAGAAACGCGGCAAGCGTCTGTGTTCGGTCGACAAGGCCAATGTGCTGGAAGTAAGCGAACTGTGGCGTGAGGTCATGCTGCGTATTGCAGCAGACTATGCAGATGTCGAGCTGACGCACATGTATGTCGACAATGCAGCCATGCAGCTGGTGCGCGCACCCCGGCAGTTCGACGTCGTGGTTACCGGTAACATGTTCGGCGATATTCTCTCGGACGCAGCCGCCATGCTGACGGGGTCGATCGGCATGCTGCCGTCGGCTTCGCTGGACGCTGACGGCAAGGGCATGTATGAACCCATCCACGGTTCGGCGCCGGATATTGCCGGGCAGGGCGTGGCTAATCCGCTGGCGACCATTCTGTCAGTGGCCGTGATGCTGCGCTACAGCTTCGGTCAGAGCGAACCCGCCGACCGCATAGAAGCGGCCGTGGGCAAGGTACTGGACCAGGGGCTGCGCACGCCGGACATTGCCGCCGCGGGTCAGGCCACTGTTGGTACGATCGAAATGGGTGACGCTGTAGTTGCGGCACTGGGTTGATTTTTGCAGCCGCCAGGCAAGCCGGCAGAGACCGGGTATTGATAAACAGGAGTTATTATGAGTCGTACATTTGACGTGGCCGTCGTCGGCGCCACCGGCGCGGTCGGTGAAGTCATGCTGGAGATCCTTGCCGAACGTAAATTTCCGGTAGGTGAAGTCTACGCACTGGCCAGTGAACGTTCCGCCGGCAGCAGGGTGCGGTTTGGCGATCGCATGCTTACCGTGCAGAATCTTGCCGATTTCGATTTTTCCAGGACGCAGATCGGGTTGTTTTCCGCGGGGGCATCCATATCGAAGGAATATGCACCGAAGGCCGCGGCGGCGGGCTGTGTGGTGATCGACAATACGTCGCAATTCCGTTACGACGACGAAATCCCGCTGGTGGTGCCGGAGGTCAACCCGGAGCAGATCGCCGCTTACAGGGATCACGGCATCATCGCCAATCCCAACTGCTCCACGATCCAGATGCTGGTGGCCCTGAAACCTGTTTATGACGCTGTGGGTATCGAGCGTATCAATGTCTGTACTTACCAGGCGGTGTCGGGTACCGGCAAGGAAGCGATCGAGGAACTGGCGGGGCAGACAGCCAATCTTCTGAATTCAAAGGATATCGAGACAAAAGTTTACCCGAAGCAGATCGCTTTCAACGTGCTGCCGCATATCGACGTGTTCCAGGATAACGGCTATACAAAGGAAGAGATGAAGATGGTGTGGGAGACCCGCAAGATCATGGGTGACGAGCATATCCAGGTGAACCCGACCGCGGTGCGCGTGCCGGTATTTTTCGGGCACTCCGAGGCGGTGCATATCGAGACCCGGGAAAAGATGACGGCGGACCAGTGCCGCGAGTTGCTGGC
>JBHHXO010000091.1:0-12369 GCA_046757125.1 Thiogranum sp. | reverse complement strand
GCTTGGGGCGTTACCCGTACCGGAAACTACCCACGAATTTTTCTGACGAGGCAAACTAAGAAAAGACGGAATGTTTTCCAATGTGAATGAGGTGGTGCAGCACTTGCATATGGCAGAGAAGGGCAATTACAAGTTTACTATAGACTGGAGTGATAGTTGCTACCGCAACCCCGGAAGCACGGAAGACCCGTGGAACTACTACTTCCACGATTGCTTCCCGGATACTGCTGAAAAAGAAAGGCCACTTCAGTTACTGCCCAATGGCCTGCCTGTTGCCTGTGCAAAGGACAATATTATCACCCCCCGTCTTGTAGACGGTAATTGTGTTCCGTTACTTTTACCGAAAAATCGCGATTTACCCCATCGCCTTATCACGCAGTACATACACCTAAAGCCACACATCCAGAAGATTATTAACAATTTTGTCGGTGAACATTTTTCCGGCCACGTCATTGGTTTACATATACGCGGCCCCGGCCGTATCGATGGCGGCGCGCCGGGCCTACGCAGCCGTTTTCCCTGCAGGAATGGAGTGCCATTTGGTCAGTACATGAAGTTTGTGGATTCGCAGCTCCTTACCACCTATCCACACGCACGGATTTTTGCGAGTTCGGATTCGTCTTTTGTTATACGGGAAATAACCCGGCACTATGGCGAAAAGATCATCACCTATCCGTCCACCCGAAGCGAATTTGGGGAAATGCATAATCCGGCTCATCCCGCCAACAGGGGAGCAACTTTCCCCAAGTATAAACTTGGCGAGGACGTACTGGCCGAGGCATATATTTTTTCCCGGACGAACCACTTTATACACGGCAACAGTAATATCGTAAATTATGTGCTATGCCTGAACCCGGCGCTAAGTCACAAATACGTGTACTAAACCACGCAGCACCCGCGTTGGCCGTGTTAGAGCCTTAAGGCCGCCCCGGAGACAGATACGGTTGTAACAGGGCTTCCGATCGCGGATCACCCGCCACCGCTTTGAGTCCTTGCCGAAATACACGCTGGGCCTCCTGCTCATCACCAAGTGCACGCAGGGTCTGCCCCAGATTGCGGTACGGGATTGCGACCCGCCCGTCTAAAGCAATCGCCTTGCGAAAGGCAACAACCGCGGCCGCATAGTCTTTTCTGAACAGCAGCACTTCACCCAGCAGGTTCTGGGCCGTCAGATTATCCGGTCTGGCATCGAGAAACAGAGCCACCTGCCGCTGCGCCTCTGCCGGCTGCCCGGCCCCGAGCAGCACGCCCACATAAGTCATCAGCACGGTATCGTCATCCGGCGCCAGGGCCATCGCCTTGCGCAGGGGTGTGATGGCCATTTTTACGTTACCCTGACCACGCTGCGCCAACCCGGAATACAGGTAACCGTCAGACCCCTCCGGATCTGCCCTGATCATGCGCCCGGCAATTTCCAGCACCTCGCCCCAGTCACCCTGTGTAACCCGGATTCTCGCCAGGGTATTCATCGCCCCCAGGTGTCCTGGCGCCAGCCGTAAAGTCTCGCTTGCCAGCTCTCCTGCACGCCGGGTTTCGTTCCGGGCCACCAACAACTGTGCCAGGGCAATCCGCGACTGCACATCACGGGGATTATGCTCAACCGAGCGCTCAAGCGCTTCGCGGGCCAGACCGGGCTCATTATTGGCCAGGTGTGCGGTGGCCAACAGACCAAGCACCCTGGCGGAATAGGGCTGATCCCTTAAAGCCGAGCGGAAATCCATAACAGCATCGTTGGGCCGATTACGCGTCATGGCCATCGTTCCGCGCAAAATCAGGGCGTCGTTATCGCGCGGATTGACTTCAAGGATTTCAGCAATCAGGACATCTGCTGCATCGAACTCCCCGGCACCGAACAGCAACCGCGCCAGGCGGTTGCGTGCAACCAGCCCGTAAATACTGTTACCGTCAGCGTCAATAAGCCCCTGATAGATTTGCCGCGCGCGATCCGGCCGCCCGCTCCTTTCATACTGCTCCGCCAGATAAAGACGTAACTCGTGCGCATCCGGTGCACCAACCAGAGCCTGGTTCAGGGTTTCAATCGCCTTGTCCCTGTCACCACGGTCAACATAGAATTCAGCGATCAGGCGCCTGGCTTCCAGGTCATCCGGAAACTGCCCGACTATCTTGCGGATTACATCCTCCGCATCGGCCATACGCCCCTCCCTGGCGTACATAGCGGCCAGCCAGACCCGGTGCTCGATATGCCGGGGCTCCAACTCGATTAACTCAAGCACCAGTTCAGTTGCGCGCTGAATCCGACCGGCTGAACCCAGCGAACGGGCCAGCAGGTATTTAAGCGTGCTGTCACCGGGATTGTTGACGATACCTTCTTCGAGCAACGCGATGGCACGTGCGGGCTTGCCACTGCGACTGTAGTACAGCGCCAGAAAAACCAGTGTATCGGCATAGCCCGGCTCAAGTTGCAGAATCCGGTCAGCGACCGCGACCGCTTTTTCTACCTGGTTTTGCTGCATATATGCGGACGCACGTAACTGCAGCGCCTCAAGATGTTCAGGCTGGACCTCCAGAACGGCGCTGACCATTGCCAGGGCCTGACCGGGCGCCCCCCCGCGCAGATACAGGCGGGCGACACGCAAGCGCGCACCCACATGCCCGGACTGCAGATCAATTGCAGCATTATACTGCAGCAGCGCTTCGCGCCATTCTTCCATCTGCTCGTAGACCTGCCCAAGCAAAAAATGCGCCTCTACATTCTTCGGGTCAATCTCAATGACGTTCCTGAATTCAACGCGCGCCTTGTCGGTATTTCCCGCACCAAGGTATTGCTGCCCCTTCTGTAAATGCGCTACCGCTCGCTGCCCGGCCGAGTCGCTACAGGCATTTAAAAGCAATACCAGCAACACGGCAACGACGGCACTGCCTGGCTTATTCTGGAGGAAAGTCATGAGCCGAAGAATTTTAGCAACAGAAAGGGCGGGGGTCCCTGCAGCACAAGCGCCCGGGAACAATCTTGAAACGCGGTTTGAAGAGTATCCGCTTAGTACAGCTTATCGGCGTGATTATTGCGCACAAGCAACCAGAACACCTTGATAATCCGGCCAGAACCTGTGCAAACCAGCCCCGGTACATCCACTGCATGCACACCGGGACTGGTTTCAATCCGTCAATCAGGCTCGGCGGCGGCGTGCAACGCCCAGCAAACCTATCAGGCCTGAACCGAACAACCAGACGGCAGCAGGTACCGGCACGGCAGACAGGTCAGCGACACCAACAAGCGCACCTGTCGGTACGTTACTGGTATCTGTGTAGAGGCTGAAGTCCAGGCCATCTATGATACGAACGCCGTCAGCACGCAGCAGAAAGGTATAACCGGCGAAGGAATTCTGGTGTTCCACCAGATCACCTTCCATTGGCAACCCGGTCGCCGGGTCAATCGGTATAATGGGATTGCCGTTTTCATCCTCATCGAGCACCGCCAGAATATTGTCCGCGGAATCGGTAAGTGCCCCGGCAGTTCCCGGCTTCATCAGGATCCAGACAAACTGGGGCACTATGCCACCGCCCATGAATGAAACCTCATTGTAGGAATTGGCATCGACACCTCCGGCGCCGACCGCTTTTTCCTCAACGTCCATGTAGCGCGGGTTGCCGTTGCTGTCCAGCGCCGGGGTCCCGTCCAGGTTCAGCACCGGTACCGACACCATGCCGGCGCCAGTAACCGGGGACACGCCCGGGTCAGTATTGTTGACCACAGCGTCCGCGGTAAAGTGGCGATTTGACGAACCACCGATTACATCAATGGTACCGTAGCTGCGCATTTCGAAATCTTTCACGATCTGTATGGAACCGGTTCCCGGCGTTTGAGCCGGATTCGACCATGGGAAAAAGGCCTCAAATCCGAAATCGAACGTCACCTGGCCGGCCATGGCCTCAAGCGAAGCCGGGTTGGATGTCAGCACGGAACCACACCAGCCTTTTGCATCTGACAGGGCGTAGGGTTGAAAACCGATATCGGTGGCATAGATTCCGTCCGCTGTCGGGTCCCCGTCCGGAGTCGGATCCCCTTCAGAGTCAAGAGCCATATTCGTGTAGTCGATTGTTCCGTAGTAGTTGAACGTCATATCTTCGCGCGCGATATAATAATCACCGTCCGCATCAATCTGCATATTGTTGAAAGTCGAGCCGGCCGGCGAAGTATACCCCCAACCGTAAAAATTGGTCATCGTATCCATGAAGGCATCGGTATACGTGGGGTCTGACGTGCTCGGGTTGGCAAAATCAAGCCAGATGTCCTGTGGCGCATCGGGCGTCACACCGTCAGACTCCTGTGTTATGACATGCTGGATCTGGGTAGCCCCGTTAAAGCCGTTAATCGGATCGAAATCCACGGCGGTACGGCCATTCGGACCCGTGTACCCCCAATCGTTAAACAGGATTTCACCCCCTGGAATAGGTGTAGTCCAGATGGTAGCCTGCGCAGCCCCTGCGACCCCGGCAAGGGCAGCAGAAACCGCCACGCCAAGTGACAGTTTTTTTAAACGCATTATTTTCTCCTCCAGAAAAATACCAGTAATGAACTGGCTGAACTTCACGTATGTTCTTCTGAACACACTTTGTTAGTTTTCAAAACCTATCTTCACCTGTAGCACGGGTATTCTGGAGCAGAATTATATGGATTACAACTTAAAGCGCGTAAACATGGGGGTTGATTTCAATTTAAAAGCATAAAAGCAAGATAAATAATATATTTTTCTGTATGTTGCAGATAATCCCTTAGCAATTAGTCGGGATATTGACGCAGCCTTGTCGCATGGAATTACCGCCGTCATTCGCCCTCATAATTAACGGCCACACCCTGCTTGTTCTGGATTCTTCCGGCAGCATCCACCTCCTCGGCATAGGGCTGATCAAAAATGTCCGTGCCACCCAGATCAAGCAAAATACCGGTCGGCCACTCACTATCAGGAAATCCCGGATCAGGCCTTCCCGAGTACCCCTGTGAATCGAGCCGCGCCTTGTAGTGATCATTCCCGCCGCTGTCAACAAGAATACCCACGCCATATGAAGACAGTCCCGCGCCCTGGGATTCCTTGACAGATTGGTAGACATCATTGCCTGTTGCATCGAACAGCACACCGGCACCCCTGTCCTTGCCCACTCCCTGGGCATGCTCATAACCTGAATAATGATCGTTCCCGCCCCAGTCGCTGAGCAATCCGGCGGACAGGTGTAAACCCTCACCCTGCACATGCTCGAAACCTTCATAGCGGTCATCGCCGGCACCCTCCACCAGCAACCCGAGACCAAACCAGTAGGCCGCACCCTGCCCGAAAATGTCAGCTTTGTAGTGATCGTTCCCCTTGCGATCCAGTAACAGCCCGATACCACCGGAAATCTTCGCGCGCAGCCCGAAGCCAAACCCCTGGCAGAGACTCAGATAATGGCGCGAGCGATGGCGGACGGCCCGCCTTTTGACAGGATCAGGGATGGCGCCGCCGCAGAAATAATCATCGTTACCGTCAAGATCCATCAGCATGCCGAATCCTCCCGACCCGCCATATCCCTGCCCGTTCAGAATCGACCGGTAGTGATCGTTCCCGCTGTCATCGAACAATATGCCAATGCCATACTGACCTACACCCTGGGACAATCCCTGCGCATCGTAGCTGTCGTTCCCGCCCGCATCCCAGAGCAACCCGGCGCCCAGCAACCCCGAACCCAACCCCAGATTGCCGCCGGTGTAACGGTCATCTCCCGCCATATCCATCCACACACCCAGCCCAAGCAGCCCTGTTCCGGGACCCGGTGCCTCGTCCCACCGCACGACATCGTTTCCCTGCAGATCGATGACGATCGAAATCCTGCCCGGCTCAGGCACCGAACCCACATCTTCGTAGATATCGTTCCCGCCCGGATCGATCAGCAACAGAAATTCTCCACTGTGCGTGTCGTCACCCATGCCCGCCACTTTCACCCTCCCAAGCGGGGTTAGCCACTCACCTTCCATGGCGACAGGCATCGTCTGCTGCAATGCAGGCAGACTATGTTCAACAACAGTCAGGATTCCGACCAGCGCCTTCGCAAGCGCATCAGGATTCTGGCGCGCCCCGAGCTCATGGTAGGCATCATTCAGCAGCCGGTACTCATTGGGGTCTTTACCCCGGTATTTCAGCATCGACACAATGAGGTCCTGCAGGGGCAGCAATTCCTCGGGAAGCGGGTTACCGTAAGCATTTCCCCATGCCTGTCGTGCAATGACCGCCTCGTGCAACAGCGTGCGCAAAGCTGCTGCGAATGCGTCCTCCGAGGCCCACTCGACGGGTGGCCCGGCCAATGTGCCGGAGGGACCCGCCTCCCCCAGCTGATCCAGGACAGCACTCATTGCAACAGGGGCGGGCACCGAAACATCCGCTGCACGGGTATTCAAGCCCAGCAGCATCAGTAAACGACGGGTATACATACTGCGGGTATCCCCGCTGTCTACCGCCAACAGGCGGCTGGACAAATCAACCATGGAAGGAGGATCGTGCATCGCCTTATCGACCATAACAAGCCGCGCAGGCGTGGAAACAGGATAGGGCACCTTGGGCAATATGATGGCCGTTCTGTCCTGCCCCGTCTTGACCAGGGCCTCGACAAGCTGCGATTCGAATGACTTCCCGACCGGTTCCTGTTGTCCACAGCCCGCCGAGAATACACCTAACAGAGAAACAACGACGCCGATGGCCCGGAACATTTAACCCAGCACCTCCCGCAACGGGCCGATGAATCGTTCGTAATTTTTCCAGCGTCCAACCGAGCTGTTATACATCGGGCGCCGCACCTGGTCATAACTTGCAGTTCCGACAAAACGCTCGTTTTCGTGGAACCGCAGGCATCTATCGTCCCATTCCAGGCCACAGAATTCGATCAGATTCCGGCTGACAGTCTCCTGGTTGGCAACCATATCTTCATACTCCACCTCCATTACCGGGATACTCAGAATACTCTTCCAGTTTTGCATGATTTTCTCGTATCCACGGTAGTAGACACCAAGATTGCGCAGATCATACGAATAGGAATGACTGCTGGAGAAATCCTGGAAATAGGCGGAAAGACAGGTATCCAGCGGGTTACGCCTGCAATGGATCACTCGCGCGCCCGGCAGCATCACCTCGATCAGGCCCAGGTACATGAATCCCAGCATCTTGTCGGTGACGCGCTCCGCATCAGGCGCCAGTTTCTCGAGCCGGCCCAGATAGGTCGTGGCGAGCCTGTCGAGCTGCTCCGCATTTATCAACGGGAGGCATTGGGGAAACTGCTTCTGCGTCCCCAGCATCACCGGCAGCCTGTTGACTATCTCACCCATATCGGTCAATTCTCCGGCCCCGTACACCGCCGGGTGGCTGGAGAGAATCTGTTCGACCAGCGTAGTTCCGGAGCGCGGCATACCGATAATAAACACCGGGCGTTCAGAACGAGCCGATGCACGCGGGAGACTGTTAATGAAGTACCAGCTGTTCAGCGCTATGAACGAGTCAACTTCCATCGTGTGTTGCTCGGGCGAAAAGGAAACCTGTTTCAGCAAGTTCCCCTGTTCGAAATGATGGAAAGCCTTGTCATAGATCCCTTCACTATCATAAAGTTTGCCCAGGCAGAAATGCAGGTTTATACGGGTTTCTTCCGGCTGATTTGCACTATTGTCAACAATGTCCTCCAGCAACGAAACAGCCTCGTGTATGCGGTTAACATCCTTGCTGACATTGGCAAAAGCCATGATGATGTTTTCCGACCGGATATCCTGATCCAGCAAAGGCCGCAGGAGCTCATAGGCCTTTTCCGTTTCACCCCTTCGCACAGCAATCTGGGCAGCAAGTGCAACCGCATCGGAATGGTCGGGATGTATACGCAGCGCCTGTTCACAACAATCTGCAGCCTCTTCGTGCCGACTCATGCCCATTAACGCGGCTGCCAGCCCGACATAATTCCTGATGGCATTCGGCTGAAAACGCACCGCCTCGCGGTAACTCGATACAGCTTCCTGCAACCGGCCCTGTGCATACAGTACCGAACCCTGCCCATAGTGCGCACGCCCATTTTCCGGCTCGATCCGTAGTACACGCTGAAAACCACCCAGTGCTTTGGAATAATCCGCCATGCCCAGCTGCAGGTTGGCCAGGGCCATCATGTATGCCACATATTCCGGATAAAGCTTTACAGCCGCCCCCAGACTGTCGGCGGCTTCTTTCAGGCGACCCAGTGTCTGCAACACCAGCCCCATATAGTAGTGGGCATCGGCATTGCCGGTATCGAGCCGGATGGCTTTCGTGAAACTGTCGATCGCCTCCGCCCCGCGCCCCAGGTCCCGCAGTGCGCAGCCAAGATTCAGGTGCATTTGCGTATTTTCAGGCTCCTGCGCCAACGCCTGTTGATAATACAGGCACGCATCCTCCGATTTACCCTGCCTGAGCAGAACATGACCCAGGCTGGTGAGCGCCTGCGCGCCATCCGGTTTGAAATCCACCACCCGACGATAGTATTTTTCCGCTTCTTCCAGCCTCCCCTGAACCTGACATATATGGCCAAGGATCATGCGCGCACCGATATTCTCCGGTTGCAACCGCAGCGCTGCACGGCAGGCGGCTTCAGCTTTCTCCGATTTGTCAAGCCGCAGGCAGGTCTTTCCAAGCAGCACCCAAACCGCCGCATTGGCAGGCTGAAGGCTGGCTACATCAAGATTACCGGGATCAGTGCTGCAGATTTTTTCAAGCAATTCCAGTGCGGCAACGAACTTGCGTTCGTCATACAGCGCCTGCGCCTGGTTAACCAGGTTATTGTAATCATAAGACATTTTTTTGGACTTACTGTAATTATAAATTACCCATATAATCCGGGGCATGCCAGACTACGGGGGAGACCGTGCACACATCATGATAAATAAATGCGCCCATGAACAGCAATATTGAAAAACTTCTTGCTTCCGGCAAGCTGCAATGCCCTGCCTGCTCGGGCGCGCTCCAGCTTGAGGACAGCCTGAAGTGCCACGCATGCGGACAGACATTCCCCCTGCTCACTGACATTCCGGTACTTATGCCCGGGCCGGAGGAATTTGTCGGTCTCTGGCAGAATCGGCTTGGCAACTTTGTCGCCTCCCAGCAGCGCAATATCGAATCGAACAAACGCCTGATCGCATCGCCGACGGTCTACCCGCCTCTGAGGGAACGCCTGAAAAAGATCACCCACGCCAGAATGGAAAATCTGCAGACGCTTCTGGAACTGATGGCGCCGCAACGTGATCTGGGGCCGGGTATCCCGCCTACAGAGCACACCGATGCCGTGGGCTCCTTTATGCTCATCGTCTACCTGCTGCGGGACTGGGGCTGGGACACGGACGAAGTCGATATTCTGTGTAACAAGGTTATAGAGATACTCCCTCCTGACCTGTCACCGGAGTCCCTGCTGGTGCTCGGAGCGGGGGCATGCCGGGACTCTTTCAACCTGCACAACCACTATAACTGCCCGCTCACCATATCCGTTGATATTGCCCCGCTCATGTTGCTGGGGGCGTCAAGAATAGTATCGGGCGGCGAACTGAACCTGTACCAGATCCAGCCGAACAATGTTCGCAATGAGCAGGATAATGTCAGTTTCTGGAAACTTCGCGCCCCGCGCAAACCGGATCCCGATTTCCTGTACATGCTGGCGGACGCAACCCGCCTGCCGTTTGCAAAAGACGCGTTCCACGTGGTACTGACCCCGTTCCTGATCGACGCAGTCGGCGAAGATTTGCGTAACTTCGCCCCAAGAATCAACCAGATCCTGCAACCCGGCGGCTATTGGGTCAACTATGGAGCGATGACATTCCTGCCGGGGATCAACTATACAGCGGACGAAGTCCTGTCTATTGTCAGCGACTCGGGCTTCCGTATTTTGCACCATGGCTTCTCGACAAAACCGCACCTTGCCCCCCGCGAAAGCTGTCAGCGCTCGGTCTATGACTGCCTGTACTTTACCGCGGTTAAAGAATAACCGGACGATACCGAAATATTTCCATGCAATGAAAGACAAGGTTTTTGACAAGCACTTAAGTCCCGGAACGGCGTTCGAGTTCAACCAGGAAGTTGCAGATGTTTTCGATGACATGGTGTCCCGGTCCGTTCCGTTTTATGACGAGATTCATCGCATTCTTCTCGATGTGGTAGATCGCGCCTGCCCGCGACTTGAAAAGGTCTATGACCTGGGCTGTTCGACCGGAACCACCATCAGCATCATCTCAAAGCATGTTGCAGGGCGCGCCATACAACCCGGTTTCATCGGTATCGACAATTCGGAGAACATGCTCGCCAAATGCAGGGAAAAAATTGCATCGGTTGGCGTTGGCGACTGTACGCTCAGGTGTCAGGACATTGAAGACACCGATATCGCCGACGCAGACCTGGTCGTGATGAATTACACATTGCAGTTTCTCGATCCCGGGAAACGGCCGCAGGTGTTGAAAAATATTCACCGGGGGCTGAAGAAAGACGGCGTGTTCATTCTCAGTGAAAAAATCAAGGTCGATGACGGGCACGTTCAGGAATTACTGACCGAACTTTACTATGACTTCAAACGCAGAAACGGCTATTCCGAGCTGGAGATCGCCCAGAAGCGCGAGGCACTGGAAAACGTACTGAGACCGATTACACCGGAGGAACAACTGGCAGCCCTTCGCGATGCCGGCTTCACGAAAGTTGATATGATCTTCCGCTGGTATAATTTTGCGAGCTATATCGGTATTCGGTAAATCACCCGCCGGCTCGAAAAACCTCGCGTCTTCTCGCATCCCGGCACATACAACAGAACCGGGCAAATGCATAATACACTCTTGCGCAACTCGCGCCTGCCCGGGATATTCTGCAATTTTTTCTGTACCTGAAAACAGCGAGCACCCGAATGTCAACAGCGGAAATTCAACAGTTGGATGGAAGAGCATTAGCATTACTTAACCAGGGGCGACTGGTTGAAGCACTGCAATTGTACGAGCAGATCTGCATCGCCGATGAAACCAATGCAAATGCGTGGCTCAGGAGGGGTGCAATCAACAGCAGACTGAATCGGCCGGATGCGGCTATTGACTGCTGCAGACAGGCGGTTGCATTGCGCCCGGATTCAGCCGAAATCCGCATGAATCTTGTGAACGTACTGTTACAGAGCGGCAAATGGGCAGATGCTGCAGAACAAAGCGAAAAGATGGTGCAAATGGCCCCCGGTTCCGCTACCACATGGTTCATGCTCGGCCGAAGCCGCGCAGAGAACGATCAACTGGAGGAAGCCGCCGCCGCTTACCGCAAGGCTCTGCAGATCAAACCCGATTATGCACCAGCCTCGCATGGCCTGGGATTTACCCTGCACAGGCTCGGACAATGGACGCAGTCGATCACTCACTTCAGGCACGCGCTGCGCCTTAATCCCCGGATGGCGCAGGCCCACTGGGGGCTGGGGATGTCCCTGCAGATGCTTGGCAATCTCCAGGAGGCCCTGGATCATTACCGGCAAGCTGCCGAACTGAACCCGAAACACGCGGCAGCCCGACTCGGCATCGGCATAGCACTGTCCCTGATGGGAAAACAGGATCTGGCTGTCGCAAGTTTTCGCGAGGCCATCAACCTCCAGCCGAATTATGTGGATGCCTATATCAAACTGGCCGCCACCCTGATGCCCCTGGGTCAACCGGAGGAAGCGCAACGCCTGGTCGACAAGGTCCTGGAACTGGAACCGGATAATGTTGAGGCGGTTTCACTGGCGGCCACTATCGATCAGCACAAGGGCGACATTGACAAATCACACCAGCGGCTCAAACCGCTCATCGAAGCCGGCGTTAGCGAGGTCAACGTCGCATTGGCCTACTCCGCAATCTGCAGCAGTATTGACAAACCCGACAGTGCGATCACATTGCTGGAACAACAACTCGAAAAGGAGCACGGACTCAGCGCGACGGGACGACGTAACGTGCATTTCAACCTCGGCAAACTGTATGACAAATGCAGGAATTACACACAAGCATTTGAGCACTACCAAAAGGGTAATGCGCTTAAACAGGCTGATTTTGACCCCCGGCTGCGTGACACCCAGGTCGACGCAACGATCGCCTGCTTTGCACCGGATCTGATGACATCATTACCCCGTTCCGGCATCCAGTCCGACAAGCTGGTGTTTGTTGTCGGCATGCCCCGGTCCGGCACCAGCCTGATAGAACAGATACTGGCAAGCCACCCCGCCGTATTCGGCGCCGGCAAACTGAACTACGTAATCCAGATGACCGGTACACTGCAGGCCACCCTGGGAAAAGCGCAGGCTTATCCACAGTGCATACCGGAACTGACACGGCAGGAAATTGACCGGCTTGCGCAGGGCTACATGGACCGGATCACGGAGCTGTCACCCGGCGCA
>JBHHXO010000090.1:0-12402 GCA_046757125.1 Thiogranum sp. | reverse complement strand
TGTTCGAAGCATTCCTGATTCTTCTTCTCATTTTCACCCCAACCTGCAGCATGCCAGAAAATACTGGCATCCCGGTATTCCTCTCTTAGCCGCTCAAATGGCAAATCCGCCATTATTCGTATCGGATAGCCCTCCGCCATTCGCCTGACTTCCGAAAAATAGTCAATATCTTCAGTACGCTCCTGGTGGGCTGCGCCGACCATATGGTATTCCCACCCCTGAGGAAGCATTTTATTATCGCACATTTTCCTGAATGCTCTCAGCATTTCCAGATGCTTTTTATTATGACCTCCGGAAAAAAACCGGCCAACGCTGAGTATGATTCTTTTCTTCTGCGCCCCCTTGTCCGTACAAAACACCTCAACATCAATAGGTGGAGTCAGAATTTCGCTTGACCTGCCCCATCGCTCCCTTACCCAGCCCTTGGTATATATCGAGTTTGCAATCACGGTGTTATACGATTTAAGGAACTCCCTGCTTCGATTTAGTGTGTAACGGTCTGCCTTTGACATAAGGCGATTTAAATTGCCCCGCCCCCCCCTGCCAAACATTCGCGGTGCATTCAAACAAACCCCGAGGCTGCGCGCATCGTTATTAAGATGTTCCTGCTGCCGCGAAAATGGATCGCTGTGAATCTCGATTCGGACCGGCTTATCACAGGATAGCGGCAACATAACCAGCAACTCATTACCCCGTATTTGAAAATCCAGCATCCCCCTGTCCGGGCCCAGAACATAGTTTACAGTCTGCTTAAGGTTATCGAAAAGCGGTATTGTTACAATCCCGGATTTAATCGCCAGGGGATGAACCAGGAGTTGCGCGACAGGCTCCAGCCACAAATGCCCCGTTGGCTCCGGCGTGTAGTACCCGGATACTGGCCATATCCTGCCCCCGACCAACCATCGCATATACCGCACACTACCGCTTACGACATTTGACAACCAGTCAGGCCAAAGCTCGTGCGGAAAAAAACACAGGTACATTGAATGTCTGGCGTCTGACTTCAGACCAGACCAGTATGTCGCATTTATAAACAGATCATAGTTTCTTGTCAGGTAACTGTGTCTGAAAGTTGATCCAGACGGCCATTGACTGAAACCAACCCCGTCAAGATCCATATTGAGCCTGGACGACAAAAGTGGAATATCCACCGGTTCTGTCGAAATCAACTCGACTTCATACTGCTCTTTCAAAACTTCGGCAATAGAGCCTGCGTGTCGTTCCCCACCCCCGAACGTATTCCAGTAATTATTAAACAGCCCGACTTTTATCACCGCAGATCCCGCCTGTTATCGACCGAATCGCAACTTCAGTCGTTTAAAATATGCTTTTGGAGCCTGTAGTGACAGGCTACGCTGAATCAGTAATTTTATTTTCAGATCACGTATAGCCGCCTGCTTCTCATCCCCGTGCTTCCTGTTAACCCAAACAATATTGACCAGCAGCCTGGCTATAGATACCCATTCAAGAAAGTAGACTTTCGCAGCATTGGCAATAGATGTATGGGTTACACACATCAAAACCCTGTTTCTCCAGACAAAATATTTAAACGTGGGCGACCATTCTTCCGAACTGCCCGCATGGACGTGCTGTACGACGCTTTTGGGTTGATAGCGCAAACTATAACCCGCCTTACGCAAGCGCCAGGAGAGCTCTGTATCCTCGTAGTACATAAAATAATCACTGTCGAACGCCCCCACCCTGTCAACAGCGCTTTTCCGAACGAGCATCGCCCCTCCGCACAGCGCCTGCGCATCTTCCGCGCTATCGTATTGCCCGCGATCCAGCTCGTTCATACCACGATCCCTGGCGTTACCGTTCTTATCCAGAAGCGATCCTGCATTGTTAATGATATTTCCTTCCATCTTCCTGATACATTCTGCGTTTACTGTAAACCTGTATTCCCCGAACCCCTCTTCCAGCACGCCACTCCCTACTGACTCATCACCTATCATTACGTCGAATGCAGATCCTGCGCTGACTTCTCCACCCGCCAACTGAAGTTTCAGAACCGCCGCCCCCACGCCTTCCCCGGCATCAACAGGAACCGCCACAACAGCATCCCCATTTGTCCATCTGGCCATCTGCCCGTCGATACATTCTTCCGCATGGAATCCATCCAGATACACCCGTTTTCGGTAACTACAGCCCTCAAACCCCGAGTTATCTGAAAACAACACTCCGAGCTTCCTGCCGTCACCCGACGGCCGGCTTTCACCAGGCACGGTAGCCGGAGAAGTAATCCTTACAGGGACAAACGGTTTGAAAAATACTATCTTTGACCCTACTGCAGCGATACCGGCATCTTTTTGCGCTTCACGCACCAAGGCACCAAGCCAATCCGGGTGGACGACGGTATCGTTATTGATCAGCGCATAGAACTCGCCTCGAGATGCGTCTATACCGAGATTGTTGCCCATCGCAAACCCAAGGTTTGCACCTGCTTCAACCACCCTTATATCAGGATATCTTCTTCTGACGTAATCCACACTCCCGTCTACCGAAGCATTATCAACGACAATAACCTCATAGTTCGGATACGTCTGGGCGGCGATGGATGGCAGCAAGTTATCGAAAAACCGTTTGCCATTATAATTAACTATAATCACACTTACGAGAGGGCAATACTGCTCACAGGAAGCCAGGTCAGCTTTATACCCGGCATCCATCCGCTCTATCTGTTCACTCCATGCCTCATCTTTCTCAGCCAGCATTCTGTCTCTTTCTCCCCCTATGCGCTCGATCTCCAGCCTATAATCCCGGGCAACACGATCAACCTCCTCTTGCCAATCCTTGTCCTTTCCAGCAAGCATACGGTCTCTTTCCGCCCCGATACGCGCTATCTCGTTTTTATAATCTTCGGCAATACGGTCCACTTCAGTCTTCCACCATAGCTCCCTCTCGCCCACCTTCTGACGATATTTTTCACTATCGCAAATGTCTGCTTCAAGAAACCCGCCGGCAGCTGCCGGAAGACCGGCATTTGACGCAATCGCTATATTGTAGATTGGCCTGAACCCGGCCTCTCCCCCGGTTACATCACTTTCAGACCTGAAGTGTTTGACAAGCGCACTCTCATTATCACTACGAAAAATTGCAGACCCGTATACCAGTCGCTGGCCATACATCTGAACGCATTGGAAATGCCTGAATAACAGTTCCCTGAATTCTTTTTCGTACAACTCCTTAACATGATAAGGATTATGAAATTGCGGCACGTCTGAATATTCATGCTTGTCCGGGCTGGATATTATTATAATTCCATCAGGGCGCAATACACGAACAAACTCCTTTATCATCGCTTCATGCTGGTCATGATGCTCTATTGTTTCAAAGCTGACGATCATATCCACGCTGCGATCTTTAAGTGGTATCGCAGAGCACGAACCACGAATAAATGCCAGCTTGCCCGAAGCATACTTCTTCCTGGAAAACGCCGCTGCCGTTGCAGATATATCAACACCCAGAACTTGTTGCGCGCGCATGCCCAACATTGCCGACCCGTAACCTTCTCCACTGGCGATATCAAGCACCACTTTATCCTGCGCAAGTTCGCACGCCATTGCATAGCGATGAATATGCTCCAGCGCGATCTCTCCTTCCAGCTCAGGAACGAACCGCTCACCGGTCCATTCGAGCCCGTCAGCCACCTGCACCCTTGATGTCTTCATTTTCATCAACGAGCCTCAATAGCCAACCCGGCCGGATATTCAATACAATGAAGCGTTACAGAAGCAAACCCGGCCTGTAGCGCATACTTCCAGACATCGGCACCGAACTCGGTGTGCACAAGGTAATCGCTCTGCGTATCCTTTTCAGAACCGTGAAATGAAGGTGCAAGCCCTCTCCTCGAGCGGGAAAACCGATCCACTATCACCGGTACTGTAAAAATACATCGCCCGTTCTCCGCCAATATGCGTCGGCATTCGGTCAGGCCAGCCACCGGATCATGAATGTGCTCAAGCGTATCTGAATGAATCACCAGATCCACACTTGATGTTTCGATATCCAGCCTGGTCATGTCATAGTCAGGATAGGAAACCAGCCTGTGCTGTTCCATCCCCTCAAGCGTACGCGTTAACGATCCCGCAGGATTGATTTCCAGAACCCTTAGACCGTCTGCCAGATCCGTTTGCACAAACTCTCTCAGGGTTACTCTGACACTGTAGGAATCCAGTATGGCTTTCGCCAGCGCGATGGACCTCAGATTGGAACCGCAGGCATCACACGACAACCCTTGCTGCCTGTTTACATATTCCTCTTCCTGCGGGGACAGCTGCCAGTCCCTGACGAGTTGTTCCCACAATATCGTGTTCAGACTAAAACCGGTTCCACCACATACACTACAAATCATTATTCCACTACCGATATTTCGATATCTTTCATTGGGACACCTATAAGCCCGTGACAAACAGAACTCGAGTGGACTTTAATAATCAGTGCATCATGAACCCAATGGTGATGCATATGGTCTTCCTGGGTTCCCTCTGCTATAGCAACGGCCACACTGTAATCACCATTGGGCAATATCGGCATACGAAACCGGAACTTCGCGGAAAATTTGCGACCGGCAGATATCGAGAAAACCTTGTTCATGTGTGTAATATAGGTGTTATCACCAAACACAGTCTGACCCAGGCGGTCTTTTAGATAAAACCCGACTATCGGGTTATTCAATTCTGCAATTGCAGTGCAATTGATAACAAGGGCGACCATTTCTCCCCCTACAACCCAGGACAGCTTGCGGCCCTGCTCATCCTCAAGACTTACCAGGCTAACAACAGCTCCTTTCTTGCCGAAAGACTCACCCGCAGGGTTAAATTCAACCAGTTCAATATCATTTCTTAGATTTGTTTCATTTATATATTCCAGACGCATATCCCTGTAATCTTCGTCTCCGGCAGCAAGGGAGGCCTCGTCATCCGGCACAGCCCGCTTTTCAATATCTTCATCGCCATCAAACAGCGAAGCCAGGTAGGCTTCGGAAACCTGCTTGGGGGATCCGGACAGCTTTTTATCACCATTGTGGATCCAGATCGCCCGGTCACAGAGGCTGGTAACCGCGCCGATGTCATGACTCACGAAGAGCACCGATCCTTTCTTCATGAATGCGCGGAGGAACCGCATGCATTTCTGAACAAAGCGCGCATCCCCGACGGCAAGGGCTTCATCAATCACCAGTATATCCGCGTCTATGTGCGCGATAACCGCAAACGCCAGCCTGATGACCATGCCGCTTGAGTAGGTCTTGACCGGTTGTTCTATAAATCCGCCGATATCCGCGAAGCCGGCGATTTTGTCGAACCGCTCATCCATCTGCGCCGTTCCCAGCCCCAGGATAGCCCCGTACATGTACACATTCTCGCGGCCGGTAAACTCCGGGTTAAAACCCGAACCGAGTTCCAGCAAGGCTGCAACACGCCCTCGCACGGCAACATCGCCACTCGTCGGCGCCAGCGTTCCGCAGACAAGCTGCAACAGGGTGGATTTACCCGAGCCGTTACGCCCGATTATGCCAACGGTCTCCCCTTTCCTTACTTCGAATGACACATCCTTCACCGCCCAGAATTCCCGGAAATACTGCCTGGGAGGATGGTTGATCAAGCGGCTGGCACGCGGCAGGACAAACTGCTTGAGCCGATCACGCGGGGTGTCGTAGATGTGGTAACACTTGGAAAGGTTTTGCACTTTTATGGCAACGTCGTCGCCCGCATCCGGCGCAAAATCACTCCGGGGTTCACCCGCACTCAGGCGTAATTCAGAGGACATCGGCAAAACCCTTGCGCGTCTTCTGAAACCACCAGAAACCGGCCCAGGCGATGGCAACACTTACCACGGTGTAGAGGGCAAGCCCCGACCAGTCCGGGTACTGACCGTACACCAGCACTGCACGCGACTGCTCTATGATAAAAGTAAGCGGGTTGGCCAGCAGCCAGGGACGAAACGATTCCGGCAGTGCTGATACGGGGTAGAATATCGGTGAAACAAAAAGCAGGATTGTGGTGAGAATCCCTACGGTCTGCCCGACATCGCGCACGAAAACACCCAGCGAGGCGAGCATCCAGGTAAAACCCAGGGTGGCAATGGCGAGCGGCAGCAGAACAAGCGGGAAAAACAGGGCCGTTAGCTGCAAAAACCCGTTGCTCAGCAAGAATACCGCCAGCAGGACGACAAGGCTGATCAAGGCGTGGAAGAGCGCTGCCCCGAGAATGGTGACCGGCAGGAGTTCCAGCGGGAACACGACTTTCTTGACATAGTTGACATTGGCCAGCATCAAGCCCGGCGCGCGATTGACCACCTCGGCAAACAGGCCGTGAATAATCATGCCGACGAACAGCACGATGGCAAACCGGGTTTTGCCCTCGCCGATATCCACGTCCCACCGCGCCTTGAAGACAACAGAGAAAACAAACGTGTAGACAGCCAGCATCAGCAGCGGATTAAAGAAGGACCAGGCCATGCCCATAACCGAGCCGCGATACCTGCCGACCACTTCGCGCCTGGTGAGTTGCCACAGCAACCCCCGGTTACGCCTTAGGCTGCGAATCAGGGCAGCCAGGCTGCCGGGGTGTGTTTGGGCAATATTCATGGTGTATCAGCGTGTTTCCAGACTCGCACAAGAAGTTAGCACCCGGCGACGGACGCCAGTGGATACCTGCCCCATGAACTTCAGGTCGATAAAACCGGTATCACGTATGTCGCCGCGAAGTAGAACACTTCCCTCACAAACAAAGCCCGTCAGCAGTTTCCGGATTTCACTCTACCCTGTTATACACGTCTTCAAAACGCACGATATCGTCCTCACCGAGATAACTCCCCGACTGCACCTCGATGATTTCAAGCGGAATGGTGCCGGGGTTTTCGAGACGATGGTTGGTCCCGATCGGGATATAGGTGGATTCATTCTCGGAGAGCATGAATACATCTTCACCGCGTGTAACCTGCGCCGTCCCCGACACGACAATCCAGTGCTCCGCACGATGGTGGTGCATCTGCAGTGACAGTTTCGCACCGGGCTTTACGGTAAGCCGTTTCACCTGGTAGCGGGTTCCGTTATCAATACCCTCGTAGTCCCCCCAGGGGCGGTATACGCGCCGGTGGAAGCGGTGTTCTTCCCGCCCGAATTCCTTCAGCTTGTTAACGATCGCCTTGACGTCCTGGCACTTGCTCTTGTCCGCCACGAGGACCGCATCCGCGGTTTCGACGACGATCATGTCATCCAGGCCAACGGCCGCTACACAGCGGTTTTCCGCCATGAACAGCGAGTTCCTGGTGTTATGCGTCAGCACGTCGCCCCTGGAGACATTGCCTTCACTGTCCTGTTCCGACACCTCCCAGATGGAAGACCAGGAGCCGACGTCCGACCATGATGTCTGCAGCGGGACCACCGCCGCCCGGTCCGTCTTCTCCATGACGGCATAGTCAATCGAATCGGAAGGAGAGGACAGGAACGCATCTTTTCCGACCCGCACGAAATCACTGTCCCGGCTGCCGGTGCCTGCGGCCTGCTGGCAGGCCTGCAGAATTTCCGGCTGCAGCTTGCCTATTTCTTCCAGCCAGCGATCCGCCCTCAGCAGGAAAATGCCGGCATTCCAGTAATACTCACCGGTATCGACATAACCCTGCGCGACACCCGCATCCGGTTTTTCGACAAAGCGATCAACCTTGAAGACGCCGGTCGCATCGATCTCTTCGCCACGGTGGATGTACCCGTAGCCCGTTTCCGGCTTGTCGGCCACGACGCCAAACGTAACCAGGTAACCTTCCACGGCCAGTCCGGCGCCCTGTTCAACCGCGATTGCAAACGCTTCCGGGTCAGGAATGACATGATCGGCCGGCATGACGACCATCATGGCATCCGCTTCCTTGTCGACCAGGTAGAGTGCAGCGATGGTCAGCGCAGGGGCGGTATTGCGCCCTTCGGGTTCCAGCAGGATGGCTTCGGCTGACTTGCCGAGCGCGCGCACCTGTTCCGCAACCAGAAAGCGGTGCTCTTCATTACAGACAAACACCGGATTGCCAATGGCATCGATGGAATCCAGCCTGGCGGCAGTATCCTGCAGAAGCGTTTGATCCCCGATCAGGGGCAGTAACGGCTTGGGATAGAATTCACGGGAAACGGGCCACAGGCGACTGCCTGCCCCTCCGGTGAGGATAACTGGATAGTAGTGCATGCCGACGGTTGGCCTTGAGTATTTTTCGGTGGCTGAAATCAGCCGCTAACGATACCCAATTCGGGGCAACCGGTCAATGAGAAATCAACGGCGCAGGGCTTGTATCTTACTAAATTTACAGATATTTCTATATCCCGTCCCGGAATCGACGCGATTACCTCGCCACATTCACACGCCACCGGGCGGCGCAGTCATATTGATGGATATGTCCCGGGACACAACCACCGGAACATTTTGACTGATCTGCTTGCCCGGATCAGAAACCAGCGAATATGCCTCTGCGAGGCACTGCATCTGATACATCCCTGCAAGCACCGGCCACATCCATGTCACCATGCCCGGCAGAGGCATAACCGCTGGTTTCTGATCCGGAAGAGTCCCTGCCCGGGCGCTGGAGAAGCAGCCCGGCAGAGGCAAGGTGGATTTCGTTATTTCCCGGGTTTGGGGGCGGCTACCGTCATCCGGGAACGATTCCGCTCAACGGTTTTTTCCCCGATCCCGTCGACCAGCGCCAGGTCATCGACCTGCCTGAAAGGCCCGTGCTGCTGACGGTAACGAACAATAGCCATTGCTTTCTGGGGACCTACGCCCACGAGGTCTTCCACCAGGGCATCGGAATCGGCGGTATTGATATTGAGAACCGCCTCTGACATGGCAGCGAGCGGCGTGCACAACAACCAGACTGCCAGTAAATTACGTAATCGCTTCATAACATCCTCCTTGAAATATTACTTGTGTACGTTCCAGCAACGTAACCGGATTTCATCCATTCATCCGGTAACAGTCCCGGTTTACACACCGAAACGGAGCGCATCATACCTGCGTCATTTGGCATCAAATATAGAGATTTTCTGATTCTGACGTAGGAAATTTCTTACGTCTGTAGTTTATTTCCCACGGTCCGGTTTTACGGCTTCAGGTAACCGACTGCAGTTCCAGATTGATAGCCTCCAGCACCGCAACAGGATCCCCGGCCTGGGTAATCGGTCGCCCCATGACAAGGTAGTCAGAGCCCTGCCGGATCGCGTCGGCCGGGGTCAGCACGCGCGCCTGGTCATCCAGTGAGGCGCCCTTTGGCCTGATACCCGGCGTCACCAGCCCGAACCCGTCACCCAGTTGTGCGCGCAGCATGGCCGCTTCACGCGCCGAACAAACCACCCCGTCCAGGCCCGAGTCCCGGGCCAGCCCGGCAAGCCGCCGGACCTGCTTTTCAGGACCCGCGGTTATCCCCAGTTCCCTGAGATCCTCGTCACCCATACTGGTGAGAACCGTCACGGCGATCAATAACGGGCGTTGTGACCCCGTCCCCTCCAGCGCCTCCCGTGCCGCAGACATCATCCTGCTGCCACCCGAGGCGTGTACATTGATCATCCACACACCCAGTGCAGCGGCAGCCTCGCAGGCCCGTGCCACGGTATTCGGAATGTCGTGGTATTTGAGATCCAGGAACACGTCGTGTCCCTTGCTGACAAAATCCTTCACCAGCTCGGGGCCTGCGCGCGTAAACAGTTCCTTGCCCACTTTCAGGCGGCAACTGCCGGGCTGCAGCCGATCAACGAATTCACGCGCGCGGCGCCCATCAGGAAAATCGAGCGCCACGATAATGCGTGGATCCCTGTTGTCATTCACGGTCATTCCGAACCACTCGCCTTGATGGGTTTTACGCTGCTCCAGCCCTGGCACCCCGGGCATTGCCAGAACAGCTTGCGGCTGGTGAACCCGCATTTCTCACACCGGTAGCGAGCCTGTTGCACGACCGGATCCTGTGTCTGCCGGTGGACCAGGTGTTTCTGGAAAAAAACCAGGTAACTGTGCCGCGCAACCAGCGCATCCAGGTAAAGCTCCCAGCCTTTTGCGTCGCCCAGTTGGATATAACAGGCCTGGATATCGCCCATCACTTCCGGTAACAGATCGGCGTTCTGCACTTCCACCCGCTGATAAGTCGTTATCGCCTCGCCATAGTCACCCCGCGCCTGCAGGACATGCCCCCTGATCAGGGTTGCACGAACACAGTCCGGGTCTTCGCGCTGCGCCAGTCCGGCTTCGTCCAGCGCCCGATCAAACTCCTTTTTGCCCAGCGCGGCTTCGCCTGTCTCACAATGATACTGCGCCAGGCGCTGCTTCCATAGCGCGGAGTCCAGGTCCACCAGTCGCTCCCCGACCTCGATCGCCTTGCCCCATTCCTTCTCCTGTTGATACAGTTCGACCAGGTGCTGGCACACCTCTTTTTCATATTCCGAGCGATCCAGCAGCTTGCGGAAAATCCGCTCGGCGCGGTCCAGCAGACCCGCCCTGAGAAAGTCCCGGCCCAGTTCCAGCTCCGCCTGGGAACGCAGGGCGTCACTCAGTTTCGAACGGGCGGAGATGTTCCGGTGTACACGAATGGCGCGGTCCACTTCTCCGCGGCGCCGGAACAGGCTGCCGAGGGCAAGGTGCAGTTCGACCGTGTCCGGGTCAACCTCCACCATCTGTATGAGCACCTCGGTCGCCTTGTCGGATTCTTCATTGAGCAGATGGTTGAGCCCCTGCCCGTAGGCCGAATTCAACCTGGCCCGGGCACCGGCCTTGTGTTTGTTATGGCTGTACTGCGCCATCCACCAGCCCGATGCGGCGGCAACAGGGAGCAGAAACCAGAGTAGTATTTCCATTAAGGCAGGATACGCACCTGGTCGGCATCCTTGCGGGCGGTTCGCAGCTGCCTGCGCAAACTACCGGCCTGCCGCTTCAGCCTGATGATACTGCCCAGGCCGGCCAGGGCACCGATTACCGCACCCCCCGCCAGGGACACGACAACGATCAGGGACAGCGGGATATCACGCGTGCCGAAATAATAGTTCAGCGCCACGGGTTGCGAATTCAGCACCGCAAATGACAAACCGAGCACCACCAGTACAACCAGGAAAAGAAAAGCCAACAGGCGTCCCATTGCCGCCCCTCATGCGCAATCATGGAAAGGTTGATTATCTGTGCTTTACAGGTTGGCGGCAAACGCCTGGGCAAAAAAAGAGGCCGATTTTCAAATCAGCCTCTTTTGGTACGACGATAAACGCAGGAGCAATCCCTTTATACCCGGTGGGTTACCGGGTGCTGACCGCGATATTTGCGCCGATGGCCGGCGCGTCCTGCAGGGGTTCTGCCAGGGCCTGTTAACAGGCCCTAGAACAGACTGCCTTCGCCGGCGGGTGCAGCCGTCTTTTCCTCCGCAACCGGGGGCACATCGGCGGGCGCGTCCTGGCGGGCAAAGATATTTACCCGTTCCCGCAATTCCTTACCGGGTTTGAAATGGGGTACATACTTCGCTGCCAGGGCCACTGCTTCACCGGTTTTGGGGTTGCGGCCCATACGGGGCGGCCGGTAATGCAGGGAAAAACTGCCAAAACCGCGGATCTCGATGCGATTTCCCGTTGCCAGTGACTGACTCATCTGTTCAATCAGACTTTTTACCGCCAGTTCCACGTCCTTATGGTTTAAATGACTGTGTTTAGCCGCGAGTACTTCAATTAACTCAGACTTCGTCATAATTCACTGTCCCCGTTGGTTGCGGACGGCCGACCGGCCGTCCTTGCACCCTGTTCCCAAGCATAGACCAATTTATTGATTAGTCTCCACTATTTTCGAGTTGTTCCTTCAGAACATCACCCAGCTTGGCGCCCGTTGTCGCCGCACCGCGGGAGTAATCCTTGACCGCAGCCGCTTCTTCATCACTGTCCTTGGCCTTGATGGACAGCGCGATGGCACGGGTTTTACGGTCCATTCCCACGTACTTGGCCTCGATCTCCTGGCCCACACTCAGTATGGTTCGGGCATCCTCGACCCGGTCACGGGCCAGCTCGGAAGCGCGCAGGATGCCTTCCACACCGTCACCAAGGTCCACAATCGCAGCTTTGGCGTCGACTTCCTTAATAACGCCCTTCACTATGGAACCTTTAGCGTTATCTGCTGAGAAACTGGAGAAGGGATCTTTCTCAAGCTGCTTGATACCCAAGGAGATTCTCTCACGCTCCGCATCAACGGACAGCACCACGGCTTCCAGTTCCTCGCCTTTCCTGTATTTACGGACAGCTTCCTCACCGGTCTCGTTGCCGGCGTGGTGATCCTGGTCCTCGGACTCCTCATGATCCGCATCCGGCACGGGGCGAAGCGCTCCCGCGGTCCGACGAGGCCCGTCATCCAGAGCTTCGTGACCAGCATGAAGGCGGTGGGAGAGCTGAACGTCTTCCGCATCATG
>JBHHXO010000089.1:0-12449 GCA_046757125.1 Thiogranum sp. | reverse complement strand
CAGCAGGGCATCCTGGGGGTCGTCCTCGATATCGAAGACGAAGGATTTGTCGATTTTCAGCTCATCGATCGGCAAACGCTTCAGGTACACCAGTGACGAGTAGCCGGTACCGAAATCATCCAGTGACAGCCGCACACCCACGTGCCGCAACTGCTCGAACTTGTCGATGGTATCGGCAAGATTATCGATGGCGATCCCTTCGGTGACCTCGAGCGTCAGGAAATGGGTTTCGAGCCGGAAGTTTTCCATGAGGCTCTTTATCTTGCTGACGAAATCGTCACGCCGGAACTGATGCGGGCTGATATTCACCGACAGCTTCAACTGGCAGCCGGCCTCCCGGCCCAGCACCAGCACATCGTTGATAGCCCGGTTCAGCACGAAATCACCGATATCGAATATCAGCCCGGTATCCTCGGCAATGGCAATAAACTCTTCAGGATTGATAAAACCGAGTTCGGGGTGCTGCCAGCGCAGCAACGCCTCCACTGCCAGGACGCCGCCGTGGCGGTCGACCTGGGGCTGGTAATAGACGTCGAGCTGCTCCTCGGCGATGGCGTTACGCAGGTCCTTTTCCAGCATCAGCCGGTTCAGTACCTTCTCGTGCATTTTCGACAGGTAAAACGCAATCTGGTTACGCCCGTTCTCCTTGGCGCTGAACATGGCGGTATCCGCGTACTTGATAATGTCGTCGGCGCTCTCATCGAGGAACGGGAAAACCGAAATACCGATGCTGCAGGTGATATGCAGCGCGTTACCCTGAATCTGGAACGGTTTTTCGAACGACGTCTGGATGCGCATGGCGATTTTCCTGGCGGCAAGACTCGCGCCCTGCTTGTCTGTACCAAGGTGCTTGAGCAGGATAACGAATTCATCGCCACCGAAACGCGAGGCTGTATCCTGATCCCAGATAGCCGCCCTGATGCGGCCGGCAACCTCGATCAGCAAGCGGTCACCGATCGAATGACCGAGCGAATCATTGATGGTCTTGAAACGATCCAGGTCGAGGAACAGCAAGCCGTCGAAGCGGCCGTGTCGGCGACCGGTGATGAGTGACTGTTCCAGCCGGTCGAGCAGCAACTTGCGGTTCGGCAAGCCGGTGAGCGAATCATAGTAGGCCTGGTACCTGATCTCCGATTCGGCATTCTTGCGTTCGGTAATATCGCGCCAGACAACGTGCAACAGCTGGCTGTCACCGCAGGGTATGGCCGTCAGCAACACCTCGACCGGAAACACCTCGCCGTCCTTGCGCACGTGTTCCCATTCGAAACGGTGACTGCCCCTCTCGAACGCGAGCGCAATCATCCGGTCTGCCTTGACGGCCGACAGCTGCCCGTCCGGCTGAAACTCCGGCGACAGCACCGACGGATGCGTATTGAAGAGTTCCTCCCTGTGGCGATAACCCAGCATGTCGAGTGTCGCCTGGTTGCAGTCGACAAACCGGTTGCCCTCTATAATCAGCAATGCATCGGCAGTCTGGTAGAACAGTGTCTTGTAACGATTTTCACTTTCCTCCAGGCTGCGGTTGCGCTGCTCCACCAGCATCTCCAGCTGTCCCTTGTTCTCGATCAGCTGTTCCTGGATCTTCTTTCTTTCTCCTATCTCCCTCAACAGTTCCCGGCGGCTGTCCGCAAGCCATCCCTGCAAACGGCCACTGTAGAAGTAGTAGAAGAAAAACAGCAGGGTGCTCAGTACGAACGCCGTCAGACCGATGCCCGCCATGAGGCGGTAACGGTTACTGACATGGCTGGAAATATCCAGCAGGTAGGTCAGCCACCCGGCATCCTCACCGGAATAATCCCGGACAGGGATACTGGAAGCGAGATAGTGGCTGCCATCCTGGACAATCACCGAATACGCGGATGCGTCCCGGTTGCCTATGAAGCCGTCCAGGCCGGCCGGGATTCGCTCCATGGTCCTGTTGAGTACCAGCGCGGACTCGTAGGGAGGTTCCTGCTCGAGCAGCATCTCATAATCGTCAGAGCTGGCGAAACGCTGCCGGGTGACAAAATCCCTGCTCGCCGACAGCACCAGGCCGTAACCACCGGCGACCGAAAGATGGGTCAGGACATGATCGATTTCCTCACCCAGTTCGATGTAACCGACCAGCCTGCCATCGATGCTCCACGGCATAACGACCCGCAGCACAAATTGCCCAGGCACGCCGAACTCGAGCCCGCTAATCGTCTTGCCCGTGCGCATTGCTTCCTGCAACGTGCCACGCTCGACACGGTCGCCGTAGCGCTCCTGCAAATGAACCCGAAGAAAGGTGACACCATCCGGCTGATAGTAGTAGAAGTGGGTAATATGGTGGTCGCGGCGCATATTGTTGAGCACCTGCTCGCTCGCGGCATACAGCGCCTGCCGGTCCCCCCGCAGCCAGCCCTGCTGCAGCTCCCGGCTGGCGCCAATGAAGGGCAGTATACCCCTGAGCTGTTCGGTTTCGTGTTCGATCGCCTGTTTGAATGCTTCGCCAAGCCGGGTGTCCGTCTGGCTGGCAAACACCCGCTGCTGTCCCTGCTGAAACAGGTACAGGCTCCACAAAACCCCGCACACGATCACCAGCAGCGAGCCAAAATAGGGGGCCAGCAGTTTAAAACGGATATTCGGGCTGTTTTTTTGCTGCATTATCTATATGTTGTCGGCAACTGTCCGAAATCCATAATCGCCCCGACGGGAAAAATTCGCTGTCTCCGCCCGGAACTGACCGCGTCCCGGCCCCGGCGTGAATCCGGCGACGGATTTCTGGCATAATGGCTCGCTATCTCATTGGTTCGATCAGGAATTTTGATGTCGCAGCAGCACCGCACCATGCTGGTAACCAGCGCCCTGCCCTATGCCAACGGCTCGATTCACCTGGGCCACCTGGTGGAATATATCCAGACCGACATCTGGGTGCGGTTCCAGAAAATGCGGGGACACGACTGCACCTACGTCTGCGCCGACGATGCCCACGGCACCCCCATCATGCTGCGCGCCCGCCAGGAGGGTATCGAGCCGGAAACCCTGATCGACAAAATGAACGCCGAGCACCAGGCCGATTTTGCCGGCTTCGGGATCGGGTTTGATAATTATTACAGCACGCACTCCGAAGAGAACCGCGCATTTGCCGAGGACATCTACCTCAAGCTGCGCGCCGCCGGCCACATTGCCCGGCGTACCATCAGCCAGTTCTACGACCCGGAAAGGGAAATGTTCCTGCCGGACCGGTTCATCAAGGGCAGCTGTCCGAAATGCGGAGCCGAAGACCAGTACGGCGACAACTGCGAAGTCTGCGGTGCAACCTATGATGCCGGCGAACTGAAGAAACCCCGTTCGGCACTGAGCGGCGCCACGCCGGTGGAGAAAGAATCGGAACACTATTTCTTCAAACTGTCCGACTTCACCGACATGCTGCACGACTACCTGCAGCAGGCCGCGCAGCCGGAGGTTGCCAACAAAATGAACGAATGGCTGGAGGCGGGCCTGCAGGACTGGGATATTTCCCGCGATGCACCCTACTTCGGCTTCAGGATTCCTGACACCGACGACAAGTTCTTCTATGTCTGGCTGGATGCCCCCATGGGCTACATGGCCAGCTTCAAGGACTATTGCAACAGGCACGACCTGGACTTCAACGACTGGTGGGGCCGGGATTCCGGCGCCGAGCTGTACCATTTTATCGGCAAGGACATCCTGCGCTTCCACACGCTGTTCTGGCCGGCGGTACTGGAAGGTTCCGGTTACCGCAAACCGACGCGGGTATTCGCGCACGGCTTTCTCACCGTCAACGGTCAGAAAATGTCGAAATCACGCGGCACCTTTATCAATGCGCGCACCTGGCTCGACCACCTGGAACCGGAATACCTGCGCTATTACTACGCGGCCAAGCTGTCCGGCGGCATCGACGATATCGACCTCAACCTGGATGACTTCATTGCGCGCATCAACAGCGACCTGGTCGGCAAGTATGTCAATATCGCCAGCCGCACCGCGAACTTCATCGTCAAGCAGTTCGACGGCGAACTGTTATCCGATAAACAGTACGGCACCCATGAAACCGAGGGCGGCAAGCAACTCATTGCCGAGGCCTTCGAACAGCGCGAGTACAGCCGCGCGGTGCGCGAAATCATGCGCATGGCCGACAGCACCAACCAGTTCTTCGACGAAAACGAACCCTGGAAGCTCGCCAAAGACCCCGCGCAGAAAGACAGGCTGCACAAGGTCTGTTCGCGCATCCTGCACTCTTTCTACGTGCTGTCCATATTCCTGACACCGGTCCTGCCGGCCCTGACCGGCCGCGTTGCCCGCGAACTGTTCGGCATGCCGCGTGATTTCGTCTGGAATGACCTGGACAGTTTCCCGAAGCGCATCAACAAGTTCAAACACCTGGCCAAACGCGTCGAGGCAGATGCCGTAAGCGCCATGCTGGAAGCCTCCAAAGAGAGTTTAACCGTGACCGAGACCAGACCTGCCAGCGGCCCGCTGGCCGATGAGCCGATTGCCGCGACCGTTGCATTCGATGACTTTGCCAAAGTGGATTTACGGGTAGTGAAGATCGTCCGGGCCGAAGCCGTAGAGAAAGCCGACAAGCTGTTGCGGCTGACCCTGGACCTGGGCGGCGAAACCCGCAATGTGTTTGCGGGAATCAAAAGCGCCTATGCGCCCGGGGATCTTGAGGGTAAGCTGACCGTCATGGTCGCCAACCTGGCGCCGCGCAAAATGCGTTTCGGTGTCTCTGAAGGCATGGTGCTGGCCGCCGGCCCCGGTGGCAAGGACCTGTTCATCCTTGAACCTCATCAGGGCGCGCAACCTGGCATGAAAATCAAGTAAACAGCATGGGCGAGTTCGCACTCATTCTTGTCAGCACCGTACTGGTAAACAATTTTGTGCTGGTCAAGTTTCTCGGCCTGTGCCCCTTCCTGGGCGTATCGCGCAAGCTGGAAACGGCCATCGGCATGTCGCTGGCCACCGCCTTTGTGCTGACCCTGTCGTCGGTGTGCAGTTACCTCGCCAATGAGTACCTGCTGGCACCGCTGGGGCTGGAATACCTGCGCACCATTACCTTTATCCTGGTCATTGCCGTGGTAGTGCAGTTCACCGAGATGGTGGTGCACAAGACCAGCCCCCTGCTCTACCAGGTGCTGGGCATCTTTCTGCCGCTGATCACCACCAACTGCGCGGTACTCGGTGTTGCCTTGCTGAATATCCAGGAGCGGCACGGCTTTCTTGAATCCGCGGTATACGGCTTTGGCGCGGCGGTCGGGTTTTCCATGGTAATGATCCTGTTTGCCGCCATGCGCGAACGTATCGCTGTCGCCGACGTGCCGGAGGCCTTCCGCGGCTCCGCCATTGCGCTGATAACCGCCGGCCTGATGTCCCTGGCCTTCATGGGCTTCTCCGGACTGATCAAGGGCTAACGGGAAAACATCATGTTCACCGCCATGCTGGCCATCGGTATCCTCGCCGCCCTGTTCGGCCTGTTGCTGGGGTACTCGGCGATCCGCTTCCGGGTCGAGGGCGACCCGATCGTCGACCAGATCGACAGCCTGTTACCACAGACCCAGTGCGGCCAGTGCGGCTTTGCGGGCTGCCGCCCCTATGCCGAAGCCATTGCCAGCGGTGAAGCGGATATCAACCAGTGCCCGCCCGGGGGCGAAGCGGGTATCCAGGCACTGGCCGAGCTGCTCGGCGTAGACCCCAAACCGTTGAACGCCGAACACGGTGAACACACCGAAAAGCGCGTTGCGGTCATCGACGAACAGGTCTGCATAGGCTGTACGCTGTGTATCCAGGCCTGCCCGGTGGACGCAATTCTCGGCGCCGCCAAGCAGATGCACACGGTGATCGAGAACGAATGCACCGGCTGTGACCTGTGTGTGGCGCCCTGCCCGGTCGACTGCATCGAAATGGTACCGGTAAAGGAAACCATAAGCCGCTGGAAGTGGCCCTACCCGGAGAATACCCGCAGGCCCATTGCCGAACCCGCCGACGAACCCGGCAATCAACTGATTTGAATCAATAGCCTGCCGGCAGGCAGCGTATTTTTCCCACCAGACGCTGTACAATGCGGTGCTTGATGGTCACGCTACTGCAACAACCCAGGCGCATACCCGGCGGCCTGCGCCTCGATGCCAACAAGGCGCAGTCGCTGCAACAGCCGCTACGCGCCGCCGGGATACCGGAGCGCCTGTATATTCCCCTCAGCCAGCACATCGGCGAAGCCGCGGAACCGCTGGTCGAAGTCGGCGACACAGTGCTGAAAGGCCAGCTGATCGCCCGTTCCCCCGGCTACATCAGCGCGCCGGTGCATGCCTCGAGCTCGGGCAAGGTCGTCGCCATCGGCGATTACCCGGTACCGCATCCGTCCGGCATGCAGGCCGGATGCGTCGTGATTGCCACCGATGGCAGGGATGAACCCGCTGCCGCCGACCTCCGGATGGAGGCCGTACTGGATGCCGACCCGGCCGATATCCGCCAGCGGGTCCGCGACGCGGGCATTGTCGGTCTTGGCGGGGCCGGCTTTCCCACCTCGGTAAAACTCAACCCCGGGCCGGACCGTGAGGTCGACCTGCTGGTCATCAACGCCGCCGAGTGTGAACCCTATATCAGCTGCGACGAGGCGCTGATGTGCAGTCGTCCATGGGAAATCATGGAGGGGATACGCATCATGCGCCACGCCCTCGATGCCCGGCAGGTGGTGATCGGCATCGAGGACAATATGCCGAATGCAGTACAGTGCCTGCAACACTGCCTGGACGAGTCGGAAGAAACAGGCATCCGGCTGATACCGGTGCCCACCGTCTACCCCGCCGGCGGCGAGAAGCAGCTCATCTACGCACTGACCGGCGAAGAAGTCCCCAGCCAGGGCCTGCCGATCGACCTGGGCATCGTGTGCCATAACGTCGGCACTGCCGCCGCCATCGCGCGCGCACTGCTACAGGGTGAACCGCTGATATCGCGCGTGGTGACCGTAACCGGCGAAGGCGTCAAACAGCCCGCCAACCTGGAAGTCCGTATCGGTACGCCGGTAGCCGCGCTCATCAGTGAATGCGGAGGCTATACGGACGCGGTCGCCAGGCTGCTGATGGGTGGACCCATGATGGGTTTTTCCCTGCGCAGCGATGCCGTACCCGCCATCAAGACCACCAACTGCATCCTCGCCGCGAGCTACCGGGAAACACCGCAGGCCACGCCCGCCAGACCCTGCATACGCTGCAGCGACTGTGTCGACGTGTGCCCGGCGGGCCTGCTGCCCCAGCAGTTGTACTGGTACGCGCACGCCCGCAACTTTGACCGTATCCAGGACTACAACCTGTTCGACTGCATCGAATGCGGCTGCTGTGCACAGGTATGTCCCAGCCACATCCCGCTGGTGCAGTACTACCGCTTTGCGAAAACAGAGATATGGGCACTGGAGAGCGAACGGCAGTTTTCCGATATGGCCCGCCGGCGTCACGAGTTTCGTATCAAACGCCTGGAACGGGAAAAGAAGGCACTGGAAGAGCGCCGCGCCAAAGCGAGAAAGACACTTAAACCTGAAACGGGTGAAGCCGATGCCAAACATGCTGAAATTGCCGCTGCGCTGCAGCGCGTAAAATCCAGGAAAGCCGAACAATCCGTGCAACCACGCAACACCACCAACCTCACCGCACAGCAGCAGGCTGAAATTGCCGAGATCGAACGCCGCCGTACTTCAGGCAGCGGCCAGTCCTGATGGAGTTCCCGACCCAGAGTTCACCCTACCTGCCGGTGAACAACGACCTGTCCAGGCTCATGCTACGGGTCATGCTGGCCCTGATCCCGGGAGCCATGGCGCTGTTCTGGTTCTTTGGCTGGGGCGTGCTGTTCAACCTGCTCATTACCTCGGCCACCGCATTGCTGGCCGAGGCCGCGATGCTGCGACTGCGCGGTCGACCGGTGCTGCCGACACTCAACGACGGCAGCGCGCTGTTGACCGGCCTGCTGCTGGGGCTGTCACTGCCGCCGCTGGCGCCCTGGTGGATCCCGGTAGTCGGCACGTTGTTTGCCATCGTGGTCGCCAAACACCTGTACGGCGGGCTGGGTTACAACCCGTTCAATCCCGCCATGGTGGGTTTTGTGGTATTGATCATTTCCTTCCCGCTACAAATGACACTGTGGCCGCCAGCGCAAGGGGTCGGCGCTGAAATACTCGGCCTGGCCGACACGCTGCGACTGATCTTCGCAGAGACACTACCCGCAGACGCAAACCTCGACAGCGTCACCATGGCGACGCCGCTGGACGTGGCCAAGACCCGTTTCGGCCTGAATTTCACCTGGGATGAAATACTCGCCGACCCGCGCTTCGGCGCTTTCGCAGGGCACGGCTGGGAATGGGTCAACGCCGCCTTCCTGCTCGGCGGGCTCTGGTTGTGGCAAAAGCGCGCTATACACTGGCAGATACCCGTGAGCATGCTGGGCACCCTGTTCTTTATCTCCCTGCTTTTCTACGTCGCCGACGCCGACAGCTTTGGCTCACCGGTCTTCCACCTGTTCAGCGGCGCCACCATGCTCGGGGCGTTCTTTATTGCAACCGACCCGGTATCGGCCGCGACCACCCGGCGCGGGCGCCTCTACTACGGAGCCGGTATCGGCGTGCTCACCTACATTATCCGTACCTGGGGCGGTTACCCGGAAGGCATTGCTTTCGCCGTCCTGTTAATGAACATGGCCGCCCCTACTATCGACTACCTGACACCGCCACGCGTGTTCGGCCGCAAGGACCCCGGGGAGAACTGAGTGTCGTACCGGCCGGTTGTCATCTCTGCGGTATTTCTGCTGGTGTTTGCCGTGATCGGCAGCGGGCTGGTGGCGTTCACCTTTGACAGCACCGCAACGCGCATTGCCGAGAACCAGCGTCGCGCCCTGCTGAAAAGTCTGAACGAGCTGGTACCGACAGAACGTTACGATAACGATATTTTTTCCGATACCGTCCTGGTACGTAATCCCGAACTACTGGGCAGTGATGAACCGATCCCCGTATACCGCGCGCGCAAGGGCGGGTGGCCGGTAGCCGCGGTACTGGCAGCGGTGGCACCGGACGGCTATAACGGCGCCATCCGGCTGCTGGTCGCCATCAACCTGGACGGGACGCTGGCCGGGGTGCGTGTCGTCCAGCACCGCGAAACACCCGGGCTGGGAGACGGTATCGAAGCGAGCCGCTCGGACTGGATCCGGAGCTTCGACGGCAAATCACTGACCAGTCCCGACAAAAAAGGCTGGCGGGTAAAACGCGACGGCGGCCAGTTCGACCAGTTCACCGGCGCGACCATAACCCCTCGGGCTGTCGTGAAAGCCGTCCACAAAGCTTTGTTATACTTCCAGCTGCACAAGCAGAAGCTGTTTGCAAAGGCGCCGGAAACCCAGACTGATTCATGAACACCCTGCCCGACATCGTCCGCGACGGCCTGTGGTCCAATAACGTTGGCCTGGTACAGGTACTGGGCCTGTGTCCGCTGCTGGCGGTCACCGGCACCTTCATCAACGGCCTCGGCCTGGGTCTCGCCACCCTGATTACGCTGGTCGCGTCCAACGTCACCATTTCAATGATCCGCAAGCTGGTGCGACCGGAAGTCCGCATCCCGGTATTCGTACTGGTCATCGCCTCCATTGTAACCATCATCGAACTGTCCATGAGCGCCTGGTTTTACGACCTGTACAAGGTGCTGGGTATATTCATCCCGCTGATCGTCACCAACTGTTCCATCATCGGCCGCGCCGAGGCCTTTGCCTCCAAGAACACCGTGGGCCGCTCGTTCGTGGACGGCTTCAGCATGGGGTTCGGTTTTCTGCTGGTGCTGGTAACGCTCGGCACAATGCGGGAAATCATCGGCCACGGGACACTGTTTTCACAGGCACACCTGATGTTCGGTGAAGCGGCCCGCTCCATGACCATCCACTTTCTCGACAGCTATCACGGCTTCCTGCTCGCCGTGCTGCCCCCCGGCGCCTTTATCGGGCTGGGGCTGCTGATTGCCATGAAGAACGTTATAGACAAACGCAAGGAGCGCAGGGAAGCCGCTGCTCCGGCACCTGCCGGCCAGACCGCACAGATCGCGCACTGAATATCCGGCCGCAGCGGAATGAACCAGCAAAAACGGATCGAGATATTCACCCGGCTGCGTAACGAAAATCCTCACCCCGTCACCGAGCTCGCGTACGGCAATCCCTACCAGTTGCTGGTCGCCGTTACGCTTTCGGCACAGGCCACCGATGTCGGTGTCAACAAGGCCACCCGGGGGTTGTTCAAAAAGGTAAAGACGCCACAGGCCATGCTCAGGCTGGGCGAGGCGGGTCTCAAGGAGTACATCAAGACCATCGGCCTTTACAATAACAAGGCCAGGAACCTGATCGCCGCGAGCCGCATGCTGGTGGAACTGCACGGGGGCAAGGTACCCGATCAGCGCGCGGCGCTGGAGGCCCTGCCGGGCGTGGGCCGAAAAACCGCCAGTGTCATATTGAACACGGCGTTCGGCCAGCCGACCATCGCAGTGGATACCCATATATTCCGCGTTTCCAACCGCACCGGGATCGCCCCGGGCAGGAATGTCATCGAGGTAGAGAAACGATTGCTGAAGTTCGTGCCCGACGAATTCAAACAGGATGCCCACCACTGGCTGATCCTGCACGGGCGCTATACCTGTGTCGCGCGTTCTCCGCGCTGCGGCAGCTGCATCATAGAGGACCTGTGCGAATACCGGCACAAAACGGAAAACTGACGCCAATTGGCGACAGTCAAAACTTGCATCCAGAGGACTGGACTGGGTAACCTCCGCGGCTGACTTCAGGGAGTCGCCATGCTGTTGGGACAGAACCGGGATCAGTTGCGCGCTGTATACGTCGAGGCATGGAACTTCTTTCGCCTGGGCAAGTCTCTGAACCCGTTGCAAATCCAGATCGTCGCCGTGATCGAGCAGCACCCCGAATATCACAGCCTGCTGGAAAATGCCGATCAGGCGCTGGGCAGGGACTATCTGCCGGAGCTGGGGGAAACCAACCCCTTTCTGCATATGGGAATGCACCTGGCCATCCAGGACCAGATCAGCACCGACCGGCCCGCCGGCATCGGCAGGCTGTACGAACAGTTGCAGGCGAAAACGGCTGACAGCCACGCGCTGCAACACCGGCTTATGGACTGCCTGGCGGAAATGATCTGGCAGGCGCAGAGGGACGGGGAGCCACCGGATGAGCAGCGGTATCTCGCCTGTATTAAAACCCTTGCTGAGGACGGCTAGATTGAGCGCTGCGCACAGCACACAGCGACATTTCCGGTTTCCGGGCAATCACGCCGCGGAAACTTTTCTCAACCCGGCGGGTCGTAAAAGCTGTCATTCATGATGGCTGGCCGAGTGAAATGCCGGTTAACCCGTGGTACCTGGTACCGCAATTCGATACTTGAAGCCTTTAGGAGGCCCCTCCAATGTCCAAGAAAACCGTTATGAAACCCGTTGCTGCCGCCCTCGGCGCTGTTTTTGTCACCTCTCTGGCCGGCACGTCCGTAGCCAATGCTGCGGAAAACCCTTTCGGCATGACTGAGCTGTCCAGCGGCTACCAGGTAGCCGAAGGTGACATGAAAGAAGGTAAATGCGGCGGCAAGATGAAAGAAGAAGGGAAAATGAAGAAGGAAGGCAAGTGTGGTGGCATGAAAAAAGGCGATCACGACAGCAGTGACAAAATGAAGAAAGAAGGCAAGTGCGGCGAAGGCAAGATGAAGAAGGAAGGCAAATGCGGTGAAGGCAAGTGTGGTGGCAAGAAGTAAGCCACTGCTACCATGAAGGCGTCACGTTACCCCGTTCATGGCGCCGGACTCGGCCTGCGGCGGACCCTGATGGGTCCGCTCGCGGACCAGCCGCCTGCGCAGGTCGATTTCTATGAGATCGCGCCGGAAAACTGGATCGGGGTCGGCGGCAGCTACGGCAGGCAATTACGCGCCTTCACCGAGCGTCACCCCTTCATCTGCCACGGACTTTCACTGTCGATTGGCAGCCCCTCCCCGCTGGATGAAACGTTTCTGCAGCGCCTCAAGCGTTTCCTGGACCAGCACGACATCCGGGCCTACTCGGAACACCTGAGTTATTGCAGCGACGACGGTCACCTCTATGACCTGATGCCGATCCCCTTCACCGAAGAAGCCGTACATTATGTAGCCGGGCGCATCCGCCGCACCCAGGATATCCTGGAACGCCGCATCGCCATGGAGAATGTTTCCTACTACGCGGCACCCGGCAAGGAAATGGAAGAAATCGATTTTATCAACGCCGTGCTGCAGGAAGCGGACTGCGGGCTGCTGCTGGACGTAAACAACATTTATGTCAACAGCGTCAACCACCACTACGATGCTGAAGAATTCCTGACCTCATTGCCCGCGGAACGGGTGATGTACTTTCACGTTGCCGGGCACTTCAACGAAGCCGAGGACCCCCACGGCATCGCGAAAGACACCTCGCAGCGGA
>JBHHXO010000088.1:0-12489 GCA_046757125.1 Thiogranum sp. | reverse complement strand
GGAGGTGACTTCAGTCCCGGGTTGGGTTCAGCCTCCCCTTCGCGATTGAAATAGAACAGCTGGGAGCCGTGTTCGCGCACCGAGTCGGTGTGTGGCGATACCGAACACCCGTTCGGCGTGTAGTGCCAGTGGAAGCGCAGATTGATTTTGCGTGCGCCAAACAGTTTTGCCAGGGTCTTGCGGTAGTCATCGCTGCACAGCTCGGCGATGAATTCCTGCCAGGGTTCCGGTACCGGCGTGCCGGGGGCGTATTCCAGCGAGTAGCGGTCGTGGGGTTTCTGTCCCGCGATGCGGCCGTAGCCGAACTTTTTCTCGAACACGGAAACGTCCGGCATATTGTCCAGCAGGCGCTGGTAGCCCGCATCGGTCAGCAGACCTTGCGGATTGATCCAGGGGTACGGCCGGGTGGCCCGGAATTCGCCGGCGTCGATAGCCTTGAATCGGTCGAAGTCGAGGTATTGCACGTGTTTCAGGCTGCCGCCAGCGGTGGTGTGCGCTCCACCAGCTGCAGGGCATCGTGGCGCACATGGTTCTGGCGCATTTCCTCGCGTACCAGTGCCTCACTGACAATACCCTTTTCCAGGCATTCGCGTACCAGGCCGAAGAAAAACTGTTCCTGTTTCGGGTCCGGGTGGGGTTTGTAATGCCCCAGCAGGGCATATTCGCCGAAAATGCGGGCGCGCAGCCGGTTCAGTTTCGCCAGCAGCGGGTACTTGCGCAATTTGTCCGCGGGTGTGAAGTCCACCGGCAGGCCTGACTTCCAGGGCTGGGTGCGACGCTTGGTGTTGTGCAGCATCCTGGTCCGCTCGGTCAGGTGATCGAAATCGTTCCACTCGTCCTCGAGTATCCCGATATTATCCGGCGTCTCGTGACGCAGGACGATCCAGTCCTTGTAGTCGCGCTTGAACTGGAACAGTTCGTCGAATTCCTGCTCTGTCTGCCAGTGGCCCAGTTTTGCGCAGTCCAGCAACATCACGCTGGTGGCGATTTGCCAGGATTTTTCCTGTTTGTGGGAACGGCGCCGCCCCATGACAGCGGCGCCCTGCATGTCGCGGGTGAACAGCTCGTAGACATCACCGACTGCAAATACATCCGGGTCGACCACTACCGCGCGCCCTTCGTGCCCCATCAGTTTCGGGGGCATGAAGCGCAGTGGTGTAAAGGACTGCAGATCTTCCATGCGCCAGATCCGGTGGGTGCCGTTGCGCAGGAAGGCCTGCCCTTCCTTTTCAGCAAGGAACGGGTAATCCTTTACATGCATGATTTCAACATCAAAGGCGTCGGGGTGTGCCGAGTTGCGCTTCATTGAATAGGCGGATACCAGCGCGCCCAGCCACTGACGTTCGTTGCTCTGAATGTAGACTTTCAGTTTCATCGGGCCACATCTCCTCAATTTCGGGCCAGATATTATCAGATAGTCATCCCTTGATGTTGATCCAGGTCAAGGCTCGGGAGTAACAAGCGGCTATACTTACACTTTTTTGTATCCTGAAAGGCCTCCGGGCAAAGGCTGAGGGAGGGTAACTGCATGGATTATTGTGTATTCATCCAGGCCAACGAAAAGCAGATGCTCGGCGCCATCGTTGCCGAGTATGCCTTGCGGCGCTATTCGCAGCACAACGACCGTTTCGATGTGCGCATCATGGACTACGACGATATCCCCGTTTTCCGGCAGCACGAGGGCCAGCGTTTCCTGCGCGACGGTGGCCGGCGGCTCTGGGTGCGTGATGACCTGCAGTCTTTCACGCCCAGCCGTTTTCTGCCGCCACAGCTGATGGGCTTCAAGGGTCGGGCGCTGGTTATCGACCCGGACGTGTTCGCGCGGGCGGATGTCTGGGAGCTGTTGTCGCGTGATATGCAGGGCAAGGCGATCCTGTGTCGTCCGAAATCCGGCAACAAGGGCAAGCGTGGCTGCCTGGCCACCAGCGTGATGTTGCTGGACTGCGAAAAACTTGCACACTGGCGCTTCGAGGAGCAGTTCCATGCCATGTTCGAAGGCAAGCGTGACTACATGAAGTGGGTCTGCCTGAAGTACGAGGACCCGCAAACGATCGGGTTCTTCGAGAACGAATGGAATGATTTCGATCACCTGACCGAGCGGACCAGGATGCTGCACACCACCAAGCGCAAGCACCAGCCCTGGAAGACCGGTCTGCCGATCGATTACCGCCCGGCCGATTCGTTCCGGCTGTTCCCGCCGCGCCACTGGTTACGCCGTGCGCGTCGCAGCCTGTTTGGCGACTATGGCCTGCTGGGCCGCTACGGCAGCCACCCTGACCCGAAGCAGGAGCAGTTTTTCTTCGGCCTGGTGCGCGAATGCCTGCAGCAGGGGGTGGTGACCGAAGAGCAGTTGCGCGAAGCGATGCAGCACAACCACCTGCGTCACGATGCGCTGGAACTCATTGAGAACACACCGCCGCTGGCGGCCTGAAAAGGGAGCAGCCATGTCTGTATTGAACCTCGCCGCACTGGATAAGACTCCGTTGAACCGGGATCCGTTTGACTTCATCGTGGTAAAGGATGCGATCGGGAGCGAAAACATCGAGGAACTCAACCGGGACTATCCGCGCATCGACAAGCCCGCCAACTACGATCCCCGCGACCTCGAGTACGGGCCCAGTTTCAGGCGTCTGCTGGAAGAGCTGGACAGTCCGGAATTCGAGCAGCACGTTGCGGCCAAGTTTGGCGTGGACCTGAACGGCGCCATCAAGACCATTACCGTGCGCAAGTACTCGGAACCCAGTGACGGGCATATTCACACCGACCACTGGAGCAAGATCATTACCCTGCTGGTATATTTCAACCCGCAGTGGGAACAGGAAGGCGGTCGCCTGCGCATCCTGCGTTCGGGCAATGACATCGAGGATTACAGCGCCGAGGTGGCACCGATTGGCGGCACGGTGCTGGCGTTCCGGCGCTGTGACAAATCCTGGCACGGTTACAAGCGCTTTGACGGCGAACGCCGCATGATTCAGATGAGCTGGGTGAAACCGAATCGTTTCGCCTGGTACGCGCAGCAGGCTGCACGCCTGTGGACACATTCATTCAAGCGCCTGGGCAGGCTTTTTTCCCGGGGCCTGTTTCTCAGGATGCCGGGCCGGATTAAACGATGACGAATATGCGCGACAGGAAAGGAGGAGTGCACTTGCCACGCTTGCTGGCAGTGCCTTTCAGCCTGTTGCCTGGTGCAGCACACTCACGCCTGATTTCCCTGGTGCTCAACAGGACGCTGGCCGAGCCATTGCGTGAGGGAGAGCTGGATTTTCTGCACGACCGTCGTGTCGCCATCGCCGTGCGCGATGCCGGCGTTACCTTTTGCCTGACGCTGGTCGGCGGGCGCCTGGTCGGCTGTTCCCGGCGCAGCGCCGCCGCTGACCTGAGCATCGAGGGCAGCGTGTACGACTTTCTGTTGCTGGTCGGCCGCCAGGAAGACCCGGATACCCTTGTTTTCCAGCGGCGCCTGGTGATGCAGGGCGATACGGAACTGGGTTTGCAGGTTAAAAACTTTCTCGATGGCCTGGATGTCGAATCCCTCGGCCTGCTCAGGGTGATGGAGCCCTTTCTGAAACGTACACTGCCTGTGTACAAGCGCGTATTCGGCTAGCCCGCGGGCGTAGGTCGTTCGTGCCCGGGCCCCGTATGGCGGGTATCTGCCAGCCAGCGCCGTTTTATACATAACCACTGATCCGGCCGCGCACGGATCCAGCTCTCGAACATGCGGTTAAGATCGGTTGTGATCTGCACGGGATCGCTTTGTTCCTCCTCCGTTCTGCCGGTGAGTACGGGACGGTGGAAAATGGTGCGGAAGCGGGCGTTGCCGATCCGCTCTACCTGTACCGGTATCAACGGACAATTGAATTTCAGCGCCAGCCATGCGGGGCTGGTGGTTGTCGGTGCGGTCCAGCCGAAAAACGGGACCGGCTCGCCACTGTCCACGCGTTGATCGGGTAACAGCCCGACCGAACTTCCGGAACGGAGTTCGCGCACCAGCTGGCGGATGCCGTTTTGCTTGGCGATAAAGCGGCAACCCAGTGATTTGCGCTGTTGCTGCAGCATGCGTTCCAGTACCGGGTTGCTCTGGGGGCCGTAAATTACACTGAGCGGTATCCCGGATTTTACGATAGTCGGTCCGACCAGTTCCCAGTTGCCAAGGTGCGCAGTAACGTAAATGGCGGGCCGTTTGTTTTCGAGTATCGCGCGTACCTCATCGTTCATTACCACGTCGATAAAAGGTGGCGAGTTGCCGGTCGAGATGGTGCCCAGGTGCGGGTACTCGCCCATGACGGCACCGAAGTTGCCCCAGATTTCGCGCGCCAGCGTCTCGTGCTGTTCATTGCGCATGGCGGGGAAGGCCAGCTTCAGGTTGCGTTTGATCTGCCGGTGTTTGTGTGTTTTCGGTCCCAGCCGGCGCATCAGCACACGCCCGGTTGCCGACGCGTGTTGCGGAGAAAGGGGGCGCACCAGTAGCCAGAAAAGGCGCAGGAGCATTCCTTCCGCGTGCATGCCGAATGTATGCAGCCAGCGTGAACGGGGTGAAAGTTTACGGAAAAGGATGCGACCCAAGAATGACTTCCTCATCGTGAAGCGTCGTGTGGCGCAGCATACGATGAGTCACCGGATGATGTCCCTCGACACGGGGGGACGATTCAACAGCGGGTATTGGTAACAGTATACTTCGCCGCCAGCGATGATGTTGTTTGCTAAAGAGAACCGTCTGCCAGTATGCAAACGCCCTTACAGGACTGCAAAACCGGCCGGTCACCCGATTCGGCTGATTACTCACCCCAACTATATCGAGCTCGATGTGCCGGAAGTATCCCGGCGATCGGTCTGAAACCCGGTCAGGCGCAATACAGCGAAGGAGAAAGAGACACATGCGGACACTATCAATAGATGGCAAGGATATTCAGGACGATAGCGCGTGCTATGTTATTGCCGAGATCGGTAACAACCACCAGGGCCGACTGGAAACCGCAATGGAAATGTTTCGCGTAGCCAGGGAATGCGGTGCGGATGCGGTAAAGTTGCAGAAACGGGATAACCGGAGTCTGTACACGAGCGCCGCCTACGACAAGCCCTACGATCACGCCAACAGCTTTGGCAAGACCTATGGAGAACACCGTGAATACCTGGAGTTCGGCTGGAGTGAATACAGGGAGCTGATGGAGTACGGCAAGGAAATCGGCGTTACGGTGGTAGCCACGGCTTTCGACATACCCAGCGCCGATTTCCTGGCAAAGCTGGATGTGCCGGCATTCAAGGTGGCTTCGGGCGATCTGAAGAACATACCCCTGCTTACCCATATTGCTGCCTACGGAAAGCCCATGGTTATCAGTACCGGCGGGGGTACCATGGATGATGTAAACAGGGCTTATGACGCAATTATGCCGATCAACCAGCAGCTGGGCATTCTTCAGTGTACTGCGGGTTATCCGGCAGAATTCGACGAACTGAATCTTCGCGTCATCACGACATTCCGTGAACGTTTTCCCAATGCCACCATCGGCCTGTCGTCCCACGATAACGGTATCGCCATGGCGATCGCGGCTTTCATGCTGGGTGCCAGGATTGTCGAAAAACATTTCACTTTCAATCATACCTGGAAGGGTACGGACCACGCCTTTTCCCTGGAGCCGGAAGGTTTCCGCAAGCTGGTGCGCGATTTGAGCCGTCTGAAAGTTGCCATAGGCGATGGTGTAAAACGGACTTATGACAGTGAAGTGCAGCCCATTACCAAGATGGGCAAGAAGCTGGTGGCTGCCCGTGACCTGCCGGCCGGCCATACCATCCGGCGCGAGGATCTGGCTATCAAATCACCCGGTGACGGTCTGCAGCCCTACGATATTGACAAGGTCATCGGCCGGGTTACCTGCCAGCCGTTTATGAAAGATGACGATATCGCCTTTGAAAAACTGAACGGTGCCGAAAGTTGGCAGCAACTGGCCGTATCTTGAACCGGCTTTTCAGTCTTGAGTCCGAGATTGCTGTTGTCACCGGCGCGCTGGGCAAGCTCGGGGCTGTCTGGATCGAGACGCTGCTGGAAGCCGGCGCCTCGGTTTTTGCGCTGGATCTGCCGGGCGCGTCTGTGTCAGATGAATACCGGAATATACGGGAGCGTTTCGACGAGACCCGGCTCAAGCTGCAGTACACGGATGTAAGGGATCGGCAGGAGCTGGAAAAGGCCTGCAACCAGTGTCTGGAGTATTTCGGCGTCCCCTCGATTCTGGTGAATAACGCCGGCGTCGATCGTCCCCCGGCCAACACGGGAAGCACGCATCGCCTGGAAGATATCCCGCTGGAGGAAAACCGGGAGATACTGGAAGTAAACACGCTGGGGCTTTTTCTTGTCAGCCAGGTATTCGGTAAATACATGTTGAATGCAGGTCGCGGCTCCATCATCAACATCGGTTCCCTGTACGCGGGCGTTTCCCCCGATGAGCGATTTTATGAACACCTGCAGAGCGATCCGCCTTTTCTGAAACCGCCGGCTTACGGTGCGTCCAAGGCCGCTGTTATCAACCTGACCCGTTATCTCGCGACGCACTGGGCGTCCAGTGGCGTGCGGGTCAACGCCCTGTCGCCGGGTGGCGTGCTGGGTGGGCAGGATGAGCAATTCCAGGACAAGTTCTGTAATCGTGTGCCCATGGGGCGAATGGCGGTCAGCGACGACCTGTGCGGGCCGCTACTGTTCCTTGCATCCCGCGCCTCGTCTTATGTTACCGGGACCGAGCTGGTTGTTGACGGTGGTTTTACAGCCTGGTAACCACAGCCCGAGCAGCCTGAATGATGCCAGATTTCATACCCGGGACAGTTCCCAACTGGATTGACGGAGCGCAGGTCGGAGCGTTGTCCGGCGCTGTCTTTGACAAGCTGTCGCCGCACAGTGGCGACCGTCTCTACCAGGTTTCCCGCTCCGGGGCGGATGATGTCGAACAGGCTGTGCAGGTGGCGGCGGGCGCCCAGCCAGGCTGGGCCGGATTGACGCCGGTGCAGCGGGGCGAGGTATTGCATGACACCGCTCAACTGTTGCGCAGCTACCAGGAAGACATGGCGGAAGTTGTCGCACTGGAAACCGGGATGGCTGTCAGTGCTGCCATGGGTGAAACCGGTGCCGCAATCGCGCAGGGCGAGTTCATGGCCGGAGAGGGCCGCCGCTTCTACGGTCGGACCACTACCAGCGCGACACCCAATAAATATGCCAGCATCGTACGCCAGCCGGTGGGCGTGGCCGGTCTGATCCGTGCGGCCAATACGCCGATTGCAAACCTTGCCTGGACAGTTTTCCCGGCGCTGATCTGCGGCAACGCCGTGGTTCTCAAGGCCGCAGAGGATACCCCGGCCACCGCCTGGCTGTTCGGCAGGATTGCGCAGGAAGCCGGCGTTCCTGCCGGGGTGCTCAATATCATCCAGGGGAAAGGCGAGGAAGCCGGCGCTCCCCTGGTTGCCAATCCCGGTGTGGATGTCGTCAGCTTTACCGGTTCCACTGCCGTAGGGCGCCTGATTGCAGCGGTTGCGGGCGAACGGCTGGCGAAGGTTTCTCTCGAGCTGGGAGGCAAGAATGCGCTGGTGGTCTGCGATGATGCCGACCTGGAAAATGCTGTTAACTGGACGCTGCTCGCCGCCTTCAGCAATGCCGGGCAACGCTGTGCGGCGGCCAGCCGGATTATCATTTTCGACGCTGTCTATGAACGGTTCCGCGACCGGCTGGTGGAGCGCACGCGCCAGCTCAGGGTCGGTCCCGATGACGGCGATGACCTGGGGCCTGTTATTAACGAGAAGCAGCTCAACAACATGCTCGCCGCTATCGAACGGGCAAAACAGGCGGGCGCATCGATTGCCGCAGGCGGGCATCGGCTCGATGACGAGGTGCACGCAAAAGGTTTTTACATGACGCCGACCATCATTGAGCACGCCCGTCATGGTGATGAAATTTCGGTCACCGAGCTGTTTGGGCCGGTTACCTGCCTGTACCGGGCCAGGGATTTCGCCGAAGCACTGCGCATGGCCAACGACTCGCCCTATGGCCTGACAGCGGCCATTCACACCCGCAGTATTCATCGTGCAACCGAGTTTACGCAGAAAATCCAGGCCGGGGTGGCCGTGGTCAACGGCGGGACGCACGGCAGCGAACCGCACATGCCGTTCGGCGGCCTGAAGCAATCGGGCAACGGGTCGCGCGAGCCCGGGACAGCAGCGCTGGATGTCTACTCGGAACTGAAAGACATCTACATCAACATCGATCCGGGGTTGTTGTGACATGAGTGGAAAAACACCCGGTGTAGTTGCGCTGATACCGGCGAGGGCGGGTTCAAAGCGGGTGGTGGATAAAAATATCCGCGCCCTGTCGGGGCATCCCCTGCTGGCCTATACAATCTCGGCCGCCGTACAGAGCGGGATATTCGCGGATGTGATCGTGTCCACGGATTCTGAATACTACGCGGACATCGCCAGGCACTATGGCGCAGAGGTGCCCTTCCTGCGTCCGCAGCAACTGGCGGGTGATGTGTCCCCGGATATCGAATGGCTGACCGACACCCTGGACCGGCTCAGGGACGAAGGTCGTGAATACCCCTGTTTCAGCATCCTGCGCCCGACCAGTCCGTTCCGCATGCCGCACACCATCCAGCGCGCCTGGCAGGCTTTTGCCGCGGAAGCCGGCGTTGATTCATTGCGGGCCGTGGAAAAGTGCCAGCAGCACCCGGGCAAAATGTGGGTGATCCAGGGTAACCGCATGGTGCCGCTTATGCCGTTGCACTCGTCCGCGCAACCGTGGCACAGCAGCCAGTACCAATCGCTGCCGGTCGTCTATGCGCAGAATGCCAGTCTCGAGATTGCCTGGACGCGCACTGTATTCGAAACCGGAACGATTGCAGGCAACGTGCTGATGCCCTTTTTTACCGAGGACTACGAGGGCTTCGATGTAAACACCGAGTACGACTGGAGTCTCGCTGAATACCTGGTCAGGAACAATCAGGCGCAACTGCCGCCGGTCACCCACTTCCCGTATCTGCTAAAGGGGCAATTGGAACAATGCTAGAAATAAAGCTTATCACTGCAAATGAATTCCGGCGCGTACGGGAAACCGCACTGGATGCGCGTGTCAAACTCCGTCTGTTGTCTGACATGTGCTGCGCCAACACCCTGGCTTCCGTCAAGCGTGCGGGTTCGGGGCACCTGGGTTCCAGCCTGAGTTCACTGGATATCGTAACTTTCCTCTATTACTCCGGTATGAATACCCTGGAGCTGGGTTTTGATCACCCGGATCGTGACATCTACTTTTCTTCCAAAGGGCACGATGCGCCCGCCTATTACGCGGTTCTCTATTCGCTGGGTGTTATATCGAAGGGTCAGTTTATCAACCTGCGCCGGCTTGGCGGCACCCACGGGCATCCGGATGTCAGCATCCGCGGCATCGAAACCAATTCGGGTTCCCTGGGTATGGGTATCTCCAAGGCCAAGGGCATGGCGCTGGCGAAAAGAATGAAAGGCGCGGGCGGACAGGTGTTCGTCATGACCGGCGACGGCGAGTTGCAGGAGGGCCAGATATGGGAGTCGCTGCAAACCACGGCCCACCAGGCAGTCAACAATATAACCGCCATTGTCGATATGAACAAGATCCAGTCGGACAAGCCGGTGGAGGAGATCATCGACCTGGGGGATCTGGAGACGAAGTTCGAGAGCTTCGGCTGGCACGTCGCGCGCTGTGACGGTCACGATTTCGCCGAGCTGAAACGCGTGTTCGGGGAGTTTGGCCTGGTAACCGACAAGCCGAAAGTTCTGATTGCCGACACGATAAAGGGCAAGGGAGTTTCGTTCATGGAGGGTCCGGCTGCCCTGAAAGCGGGCAACGGTCTCTATCCCTGGCATTCCGGTGCGCCGGACGATGAGTCCTTTGCAGCGGGTTACGCGGAAATTATCGCGCGTATAGAAAAACAGTTCGACACCTTTGCGCTGGGGCGACTCAACACAGAGGTAATCGAGCGTCGTGAGAAAAACCGGACCCGGCTCAAGGATACGGCGGAGAAGGTGGTGACCGCGTACGGCAGGGCGTTGCTCGAACTGGGGCGCGAGCGCGAGGATATCGTTGTGATGGATGCGGATCTGTCCGCAGACTGTGGCCTGCGTCCGTTCGAACATGCGTTTCCGGAGCGGTTCATCGAAAGCGGGATCGCCGAACAGGACATGGTATCCACGGCCGGCGGCCTCGCACTGCACGGCTGCCTGCCGATCGTAAATTCCTTCGGTGTTTTTCTTGCTTCCCGTTCCAACGAGCAGATCTATAACAATGCGACGGAAAAGACCAAAATCATCTATGTATGTCACTACGCGGGTGTTATCCCCGCCGGACCCGGGAAGTCCCACCAGAGCCTGCGCGATATATCCCTTTTCGGTGCGTTGCCGGACTGCGTCATCCTTGAACCCGGTAATGAAGTGGAAACCCGACAGGTGCTGGAATGGTGTGTCAATGAAGCGCAGCAGAGCTGCATGATACGCCTTGTTATCGGTCCGTCGCCGCGCCTGATTCCCGTTGCGGAGGATTATCAATTCAGCTTCGGCAGGGGCAACGTACTGCACGAGGGTGCCGATGCCGTTCTTTTCAGTTACGGACCGGTGATGCTGAACGAGGCACTTGCGGCAGCGGAATTCCTGGGCAGGCAGGGAGTTATGCTGAAGGTGGTAAACATGCCGTGGCTCAACCGGGTCGATGCCGGCTGGCTTGAAACCACGGTCGGTGCCTGTGATACCGCGTTTACTCTCGATGATCATTCCCCTTACGGAGGGCTTGGCGACTCGCTGCTGAATGCATTCATGTCATCCGGGTCCCTGCGTGGCAGGCAGCTGGTGAAAATTGCCGTTGACGGCCACCCCGCGTGTGGCACGCCGTCAGAGGTGCTTTCCCACCATGGCCTGAGCGGTGAAAGACTCGCGGCGCGTATCCTGCAGGTGCTGGAGGGCGAGACGCATGGATTGCTGGAGGCGGCGTCGTAGGGCGATGGCATGAGCAGCGCCAACTCGCTATTGCTGATCCCCGTGGAAAACCAGGTGCGCGAGCTTGATCCCAAGCTGCTGCTTGCCTGTGTCGCCGCGCAGCGCGGGTTTTCATCGATTGTCGGTTCGCGCCGTGAGATGGAATTCAATATCGACTCGTTTCCCAGCGCGATCTACCTGTCCAAAAGCATGACGATTCGCAGCCTGATGTTTTTTCGTGTCGCGCGCCGCTTCGGCCACAGAATTGTGGCCTGGGACGAAGAGGCACTGGTGCACCTGCCGCCCAAAACCTACTTCTCGCGCCGCCTCGATGCTTCGGCCATCAAGTATGTTCTGAACCTGTTCGCCTGGGGACAGGACAATGTCGAGTTGTGGCGCCAGTATCCACACACCCCGGAGCAGACACCGATACATGCGGTGGGCAATCCCCGTGGTGACATGCTGCGCTCTGAAATCCGCGCCTTCTATGACAAGGACGCCGAGGCATTGCGTCGCAAGTACGGTGACTTCATCCTGGTAAACACCAACTTCAACCACGTGAATGCTTTCGGGCCGGATATCAATCTGTTCATGCCGTCGAAGAAGCCCGGCGGGAAGGCTCGCTTCGGCCGGGCGGCGCGGGGCATGAGCAGGGAATATGCAAGGGGATTGTGGGAGCACAAGCATGCTGTGTTTGCCCATTTCAGGGAACTCATTCCCGCCCTCGAACAGGCCTTCCCCAGGCACAATATTATCGTGCGGCCGCACCCGACTGAAAATCAGCAGGTCTATAAAGACATCGCAGCCGGCTGCCGACGTGTGCAGGTCACCAACGAGGGCAATGTGGTGCCCTGGCTGATGGCGGCACAGGCGCTGGTCCACAATGGCTGTACGACCGCCGTGGAAGCGTTTGTCATGAATGTTCCCGCCGTAAGCTACCGGGCGTCGATCAATGAAGATTACGACAACGGTTTTTACCGCCTGCCCAACGGGCTCAGTCACGAGTGTTTCGATTTCGACGAGCTGAAGCAAACGCTGGAGAAAATATTCTCCGGTGAGATGGGTGTGCCGGAGGGTGCCGATCGCCGCGCACTCATTGATCGTTACCTCGAAGCGCAGGACGGGCCGCTGGCCTGCGAGCGGATGGTGAGCGTGCTGGAAACGATGTCCGATATGCAGGCCGGGCGCGGCGGGCAGCCTGTTTCCGTACGGCTGCAGCGCTGGCTTCTTGCCAAGGGTCTCAATATGGCGAGGCACGTGAAGTCACGCCTTCCAGGGTCGCATAACAAACCCGAGTACCAGCTGCATCGTTACCCGGTGCTGCCGCTCGATGATGTGCGCAAACGAATTGCACGATTCCAGGAGCTGCTGGGTTACAAAAAGGATTTCAGGATCGAGCCCGTCTCCGACGTGTTGTTCAGGATCGAGGCTTGAAGGGGCGCGAACGGGCATGAAAAAAGCAAAAGTCCCGCTTATCATCCCGGTGGAAAACCAGGTGCGCGAGCTTGATCCCAAGCTGTT
>JBHHXO010000087.1:0-12551 GCA_046757125.1 Thiogranum sp. | reverse complement strand
CCGTCCCCGCCTGGTCCTTCGGCTCGGGCACGAAGTAGCAGATCGTGGTGCCGAACCGCGGCACCCGTGAAGGCGTCGATGTCGGCACCGTGTTCGAAATTTATCAGGCCGGCGACCGTATCAGGGACCAGGTCAGCAAGGAGCGCAACGCCAGCGTCAAACTGCCGGACGAAAAGGCCGGCATCCTGATGGTGTTCCGCACTTTCGATAAAGTCAGCTTCGGCCTCATTCTGAAAGCCACGAGTGCGCTGCACGTGGGGGATATCGTCCGCACGCCCTGACACCTTCCTGCAAGTACTGGTAAAAGCCGGTACCTTCGGGCATGGTTGTACCCATGTACCGAGGTACCGGCTTTTCAGCAGGAGGACCCTCAAGGATGAGGCCACCGACCACCACCCCGCACACATCCATTGTCGATAACGACGAAACCCGCTTCTGGCTGGCGCTGCACAGGACGCCCGGTATCGGCGTGCGCAGCTGCAGCAGGCTGCTGTCCGACCATGGGGCACCGTCAGCCGTTTTCAGCGCCCCGGCCGAACAGTTGCACGCCGCGGGCATCCGGGCGCAGAGCATCAACGCCCTCGCCAGCCCGGACTGGACAGCGGTGGAGCAGGATCTGGCGTGGCTGGCCGAGTCCGGCAACCGGCTCATCACCTGCCGGGACCCCGACTACCCGCCACTGCTGAAGGAAATCCCCGATCCACCCGTACTGCTGTTCATACACGGCGACCCGGCGTATCTCGGCCGGCCGCAGCTTGCGATCGTCGGCAGTCGTAACCCCAGCCATGACGGGGCCGCCCTGGCACGGGAATTTGCCACCCACCTGAGTGCCTGTGGACTCACCGTTACCAGCGGGCTGGCCTCCGGCATCGACGGCGCGGCGCACCAGGGTGCACTGGAGGCCGACGGTGGCACGGTGGCGGTCACCGGCACCGGCCTGGACCGCGTCTACCCGGCACGCCACCGGGAACTGGCACACCGGATTGCAGAAAACGGCACACTGGTCTCTGAATTCCCGCCCGGCACCCTGCCGCTGCCGGCCAATTTCCCGCGTCGCAACCGCATTATCAGCGGCCTGAGTCTTGGTACCCTGGTGGTCGAGGCCGCATTACGCTCGGGTTCCCTGATCACGGCGCGCATGGCACTGGAACAGGGGCGCGAAGTGTTCGCCATCCCCGGCTCCATCCACAACCCGCTGGCACGCGGCTGCCATGCGCTGATCCGGGAGGGCGCCAAACTGGTGGAGACGGGCGACCATATCCTGGAAGAGCTGGCGTCGCTGATCTCCCTGTGCCTGTCACAGAACACAAACCACGGCAGCCCGGAAGCCGGGATCGACAGCACTGACAAGCCCGCCGGACTCGATGCAGAGTACTTCCATTTGCTCGATGTGATGGGTTATGAGCCGGTTTCAATCGATCAACTGGTGCAACGAAGCGGATTGACGCCGGAACAGCTTTCCTCCATGCTGCTGGTACTGGAGCTGGAGGATCACATCGCTGCCGGCCCCGGCGGGCGCTACACCCGGAGCAGATAGAGGCTTGATATGAAAGAAAATATGTTTGATGTGCTCATGTACCTGTTTGAGCACTATTACATGGATGAGGAAACCGAGCTGAGCCCGGATCGCGAATCCCTGCACAGTGAATTGATGGAAGCCGGGTTCCCGTCAAGCGATATAAACCAGGCGTTTGAATGGCTGGAAGGCCTGTCCGTCCAGCAACACGAGCTGGAAGCCCCGCAAACCGGAAATTCCATCCGCATCTATTCCGACCGCGAGGTCGAGCGTATGGACGCAGAAAGCCGCGGTTTCCTGTTGTTCCTGGAACAGATGGGCATCCTCCAACCCGAGGCCCGCGAGCGGGTCATCGACCGCGTGATGGCGCTGGAGACCGACGATTTTGATATCGGCCAGCTGAAATGGGTCATTCTGATGGTGCTGTTCAACCAGCCCGGTGCCGAGGCCGCCTACGCGTGGATGGAAGATCTGGTATTTGAAAGCATGCCGGGTGGTTATCTGCATTAACCCTGTCAACAGTCACTTACGAAACAAGCCGCACTCCCGTGCGGCTTTTTAACTATAGAATCCATGAGCAAAAACCTGGTCATCGTTGAATCGCCCGCCAAGGCGAAAACCATCAAGAAATACCTCGGCAAGGGCTTCGAAGTTCTCGCCTCCTACGGTCATGTGCGCGACCTGATCCCCAAGGAAGGTGCGGTGCTCCCGGACGAGGATTTCGCCATGAAGTACCAGGTAATCGAGCGCAACTCAAAGCATGTCGACGCCATCGTCAAGGCACTGAAAAAAGCCGATAACCTGTACCTCGCCACTGACCCGGATCGTGAAGGTGAAGCCATTTCGTGGCACCTGTATGAACTTCTGGATGCCCGCAAGGCGCTCAGGAACAAGGGCGTGCACCGGGTGGTATTTCACGAAATCACCAGGCGTGCGGTCAACGATGCGGTCGCCAACCCGCGCGAACTGTCCACCGACCTGGTCAATGCCCAGCAGGCGCGGCGGGCACTGGACTACCTGGTCGGTTTCAACCTGTCTCCGCTGCTGTGGAAGAAAATCCGGCGCGGACTGTCCGCCGGCCGGGTACAAAGCCCGGCATTGCGCATGATCGTCGAGCGCGAAGAGGAAATTGAAAAGTTCAAACCGCGCGAATACTGGACCATTGAAGCCGACCTGGAAAAGGACAAACAGGCCTTCACCGCAAAACTGACGCATCTGCACGGCAAAAAACTCAGCCAGTTCAGCATCAACAAGGACAAGCAGGCGCACACCGCCGAACGGGAATTACTGGATGCCGCCAACGGCAAACTAACCGTCAGCTCGATAGAAAAGAAACAGCGCAAACGCAACCCGGCCGCGCCGTTCACGACCTCCACCCTGCAGCAGGAAGCTTCACGCAAGCTCGGCTTCACCACCAAGCGCACCATGAGCGTAGCCCAGCAACTGTATGAAGGGATCGATATCGGTGACGGCGCGGTCGGCCTGATCACCTATATGCGCACGGATTCCGTGATGCTGGCAAACGAAGCGCTCGATGAATTGCGCGGCCTGATAAGCGAGCGCTATGGTGCAGATGCGCTGCCCAAACAGGTACGCCATTTCAAGACCAAGGCAAAGAATGCCCAGGAAGCGCACGAAGCCGTGCGCCCGACCTCCGCTCTCAATATCCCCGATAACATCAAGTCGCACCTGTCCTCCGATCAGTACAAACTCTACAACCTGATCTGGAAGCGCACTGTGGCGTGCCAGATGCAGCACGCTACGATCCATACGGTCGGCGTCGACTTCGCTGTCGGCAACGGCAATATACTGCGCTCTACCGGCTCCACCGTGGTCGACCCGGGTTTCATGGCGGTTTATGAGGAGGGCAGCGACGACAGGAAAAAATCACCCACAGACGAAAATCGCCTGCCGCCGCTGGAAGAGGGTGACGAGGTACAACTCAACAAGATACGGCCGGAACAGCACTTTACCGAGCCACCGCCGCGTTTCAGCGAAGCCAGCCTGGTCAAGACCCTGGAAGAGCACGGCATCGGACGCCCCTCGACCTACGCCGCCATTATTTCCACACTGCAGCAACGCGAATACGTGACGCTGGAGAAAAAACGTTTCCAGCCGACCGACGTCGGACGCATCGTGAGCAACTTCCTGACCAATCACTTCACCCGCTACGTCGATTACGATTTCACCGCCCGGCTCGAAGACGAGCTGGACGAAGTCTCACGTGGTGAAAAGGAGTGGGTGCCGCTGATGAAGGAATTCTGGTACCCCTTCAAGAAGCTGGTCAAGGACAAGGAGGAAAGTGTCTCGCGCGCCGAGGTCACCACCGAAGCGATGGACGAGGAATGCCCCAAGTGCGGCAAGCAACTCAACATACGCCTGGGGCGGCGCGGCCGTTTCGTCGGTTGCAGCGCTTACCCTGATTGCGATTACACGCGCAATCTCGACGACGACCGCGAAAGCGCCGAACCGGAGATCGTGGAAGGTCGCAAATGCCCGGAGTGCGACTCGCAACTGATTATCCGCAGCGGCCGCTACGGAAAATTTATCGGCTGTTCCAGTTACCCGAACTGCAAACATATCGAACCACTGGAAAAACCCGAGGATACCGGCATCGAATGCCCGAAGTGCAACAAGGGCACCATGCTCAAGCGCAAATCGCGGCGCGGCAAGATTTTCTACTCCTGCTCGACCTACCCGGATTGCGACTACGCCGTGTGGAACGAGCCGGTGGAAGGTCCCTGCCCGGACTGCAACTGGCCGATGCTGACCATCAAGACGACCAAGAAACGCGGTACCGAACGGGTGTGCCCGCAACAGGAGTGCAAGTTTTCAGAACCCGTGGAGCTTGAAACCGACGAGGACAGCAAACCGGCTTGAGCGCCCCTTCACACTGGCAACTGCACAGCGCCGCACGCTGCATCAAAAACGGGGGTGTTGTTGCCTATCCAACCGAAGCGGTATTCGGTCTGGGTTGCGACCCGGCCAATCCGCAGGCCGTAGCGAGGCTGCTGGCACTGAAAAACCGGCCCTGGCAGAAAGGCCTGATCCTGCTCGCAGCGAACCTGCAACAGGTTGAACCCTGGCTGCGGCCACTCAATGATGCTCACCTGCAACAACTCGGTAAAAGCTGGCCGGGACCGACCACCTGGTTGCTGCCGGCAGCCGATGCCTGCCCGGACTGGCTAAGGGGCACACACGACACGCTGGCCGTACGCATCAGCGCGCACCCCCTGGTACGCCGCCTGTGCGATATACTTGCTGCGCCCGTCGTCTCTACCAGCGCCAACCGCAGTGGCCAGCAACCCGCCCGCTCGGTGCTGGAGACAAGGCTGCGCTTCGGAACCCGTATCGATTTTGTCCTGCCCGGGGCGCTGGGCGATCTGAAACAACCTACCCGGATTCGCGATCTGGCTTCAGGAAAGCTGATTCGCGGGTAACATACAATCAACCCGAGACTGCAGGAAAATGAATACACCTGACGTTGCTGCAATAACCGATTACCTCAACGATCTTCAGGACCGCATCTGCAATGCGATCGGACAACTGGAGGAAGACGGCCATACTTTCCGCGAAGACCGGTGGCAACGCGAGGAAGGTGGCGGCGGCCGCTCCCGCGTTCTGGAGGATGGCGCCGTATTCGAAAAAGCCGGCATTAATTTTTCCCATGTGCACGGCGGACAGCTTCCGGCTTCCGCCACTGCGCAGCGCCCGGAACTTGCCGGGCGCAGTTTTGAAGCACTGGGTGTTTCACTGGTCATCCATCCGCGCAACCCCTACGTCCCCACCTCTCACGCCAACGTACGTTTCTTCATTGCGCAAAAAGAAAATGCGGCCCCCGTCTGGTGGTTCGGCGGCGGTTTTGACCTGACACCCTGTTACGGGTTTGAGGAGGATGCCGTGCACTGGCACCGGACGGCCCGGCAGGCCTGCGATCCCTTTGGCGCCGACGTCTATCAACGTTACAAGAAATGGTGCGATGACTATTTCTACCTCAAGCACCGCGCGGAACCACGCGGTATAGGCGGGCTGTTCTTCGACGACCTGAATGAACCGGATTTCGACAGCAGTTTTGCGTTCATGCGCAGCGTTGGCGACCACTATATTCCGGCCTACGCACCTATCGTGGAAAAACGCAGGCAGCACCCCTATACGGAAAGGGAACGCGACTTCCAGATGTACCGGCGCGGGCGTTATGTCGAGTTCAACCTGGTCTATGATCGCGGGACACTGTTCGGGTTACAGACCGGCGGCCGCACTGAATCCATCCTCATGTCGCTGCCACCGGTCGTCAAGTGGCGCTACGACTGGCGTCCGGAGCCCGGCAGCCCGGAAGCCGGGCTTTATGAAAAATTCCTGCAACCCAAAGACTGGGTATGATATTGCTCGCGGCCGGGTGAAACCCCGGGCTCCTGATATACTGCGCAAAACCCGATCAGGGCAACTGTTTACAGAGACAGCCATATGAATACGAAAAAATGGGAATGTGTAGTTTGCGGTTTCATCTACGACGAGGCAAAGGGTCTGCCGGAAGAAGGCATCGCCCCCGGCACAGCCTGGGACGACATTCCGGATGACTGGGAATGCCCGGAATGCGGTGTCTCCAAGGAAGATTTCGAAATGATCGAACAGGGATCCTGAACAACGCACGGAAACGCGGCAACAGGGCAAAAAAAACCCCACCATAAAGGTGGGGTGAAAAACGCTTTTCAGCGTCGGAGGAGTCAGTCACACAACAACAAAGCTCTGCTAAGCTTCCTTGGGAATACGTCCTGCCAGCAAGACGCAGTCCTAAGGAATTCCATCCCTGGACAGGGAGTGCCGACCTTGTCCCTTGTAGCGGTCGGCGCGGCGTAATCTTTAGCCATCCGGTGACTACCGCTTCCCTTTCCTCGACTGTATACAATGCAAACAGGATGCCAACTCTCCCGACGATATTGTATCTATATGTAATAGATATAATATTTTGTGTTTTTCGGAGAGGCCGGTGAATTGAACGACCCGCGTAGCGGCTGGAATCCGCCGGCAAACGTCGAACTATTGTCGGATACTGACCGGATGCCGGCGCAACCAGGCGCTGGCACCGGCGGCTGTCAAAATACACCATACTGCAAACAGGGCGCCCGGCAGGGCAGTGGCCGGTTGAAAATGCTTGAGCGCCAGCGCCACACCCAGACCGGCATTTTGCATGCCGATTTCGATGCACAGGGTCATCCTGTGACGACGATCGAACCGGTACAGCCGCCCCAGCCACCAGCCCGCCAGGTAACCCAGTCCATTGACCAGTATTACCATGATCAGAACCCAGGCACCCATTTGCGCAATACGCTCCTGGTTGGCCGCAACCGCATAGCTGCAGATCACCACGATCGCCGCGGCCGCCAGCGCCGGCGATAACTCACGCGCGGCACGTACATGTGCGCCCAGCAAGCGGCGTACCGCCATACCCGCTGCCAGCGGGATCACAACCACCAGGAATATGGTTTCTACCATGGGCCAGAAAGGAATCACCAGAAAAACGCCACCCAGCCACTTCACCAGCGCCGGTGTCAGCAGCGGCGCCAGCAGGGTTGCCACGGTCGTGAGCGCAACGGAGTATGCCACTGCACCGCCGGCAAGATACACGATGACATTGGACGCCATGGCACCCGGCGCACAGGCGACAATAATAAATCCCAGCGCAATATCCGCCGGCAACGGCGCCAGCACCGCCGCCAGGAAGCCAAGCAAGGGCATCACCGTGAACTGGGTCGCCAGACCCAGTCCGATCCGCCCGGGGCTGCGTAACGTTTCACGCAGTTCCGCGGGTTCGAGAACTATGCCGACGGCAAACATGGTAGCGGCGAAAAACCACAGGAAGCTGTGTTCGAAAATCATAAACAACGGCGGATGAAAATACGCCGCCACTGCGCCGCCCAGGGTCAAAAGCGCAAGATTACGCGCTACCCAGCGGGCGCCTGCGTAGACATTCACTGTTGCGTCGCCCCGGAAAGCAGCTGCGGCAGCGGATCAACCCTGTTCACAACGTCTTCTCTGTGCGTAAAGCATGACTCAATGTACACTGTAGCGTGAGGATTCCCAACAGGAGTACGATCTTGTCCGCTTTCGAAACCGGCCGTGGCCATTATCCAGGGGTGCGTATGCGACGCATGCGCAGAGACGAATTTTCCCGCCGCCTGATGCGTGAATCCAGGCTCGGCGTGGATGACCTCATCTACCCGCTGTTTATCCTCGAAGGCGACGGGCGCAGCGAACCGGTTGCCTCCATGCCGGGTGTCGAGCGTCTCAGCATCGACCTGCTTGTCAGGGAGGCCGAAACACTGGTGGAACTGGGCATCCCCGCCATTGCATTGTTTCCGGTTACACCCGCTGAACAGAAAAGCGATGACGCACGCGAGGCTTTCAATCCTGACGGGCTTGCCCAGCGCGCGGTGCGCGCGGTGAAACAGGCCTGCCCGCAACTGGGCGTAATCACCGACGTGGCGCTGGACCCGTTTACCAGTCACGGCCAGGATGGCCTGATCGACGCGAGTGGTTACGTGCTCAATGACGCAACGGTTGAAGTACTGGTCCGGCAGGCGTTGTCACACGCCGAGGCCGGCGCCGACATTGTTGCCCCCTCGGATATGATGGACGGCAGGATCGGTGCTGTACGCTCCGCACTGGAGCAACACGGGCACACCAATACGCGCATCCTTGCCTACGCCGCCAAGTACGCATCCAGCTTTTATGGACCGTTCCGTGACGCGGTTGGTTCTGCGGGCAACCTTGGCAGTGGCAACAAGTACAGCTACCAGATGGATCCCGCCAACAGCGACGAAGCACTGTGGGAAGTCAGCCTCGATCTGGAGGAGGGCGCCGATATGGTCATGGTCAAGCCCGGCATGCCCTACCTGGACATCGTACGGCGCGTCAAGGATCAGTTCGGCGCACCCGTTTTTGTTTACCAGGTGAGCGGTGAATACGCCATGCTGATGGCAGCGGCGCAAAATGGCTGGCTGGACGAGCAAGCCGTCATCATGGAGTCGCTGCTGTGCTTCAAGCGCGCGGGCGCCGACGGCATCCTCACTTACTTCGCAAAACGCGCAGCCGGCTGGTTACGCGACGCATGACGGCAACAGACAGGGCTGACCGCTATGCGGTGATGGGCAACCCGATCGAACACAGCAAATCACCGCGCATTCACCGGCTGTTTGCCGAACAAACCGGCCAGGATATTGTTTACGATGCGCTACTGGTCGACACTGAAGGCTTTGCCGAAGCCGTGGCCGACTTCGTCAACAACGGCGGCAAGGGCCTGAACGTTACCGTGCCGTTCAAGCAGGAAGCCTGGCAGATCGCCGACCGGCTGAGCCAGCGCGCACAGCGCGCCGGTGCAGTCAATACGCTCAAAGCGGGTGACGATGGCAGGCTGGCGGGTGATAACACGGACGGCACCGGCCTGGTGCGGGACCTGACCGACAACCTGGGCCTGACATTATCCGACAGGCGGGTACTCGTTCTGGGCGCCGGCGGTGCCACGCGCGGCATTCTGGCACCACTGCTGGAACAGCATCCTGCGCGTCTGGTCATCGCCAATCGGACGGTTGAACGCGCACAGCAACTCACCGTGGAGTTTGCCGACCTGGGCGCGTTGCAGGGCTGTGGTTTCGCTGACCTGAAAGGAACACGCTTCGACATCGTCATCAACGCAACCGCCGCGGGCCTGCAGGGGGAAGTTCCCGCGCTGCCCGGCGGCGTCATCGATCCGGACAGCTGCTGTTATGACCTGATGTATGCATCGGAACCGACCGCCTTTGTGCGTTATGCCCGGCAACTCGGTGTACAGGCGGCGTTTGACGGTCTGGGCATGCTGGTGGAACAGGCCGCAGAGTCCTTCCGCATCTGGCGCGGCGTATTACCTGAAACCGCGCCGGTTATCGCCGCCCTGCGCGGCTGAATCCCGTCAGCGCATGGTGACCAGTTCCTCGGAACTGGTCGGGTGGATAGCCACGGTATCGTCCAGGTCCTTCTTGTTCGCCCCCATACGGATTGCGACAGCGAATCCCTGCAACATCTCGTCGGCGCCCGGCCCGATGACATGGCAGCCAACCACTCTTTCCTGCGCCCCTACGGTAACCAGCTTCATGGCGGTTTTCTGTTTTCGTTCCGTCAAGGCGTTGTACATGGCGGTAAAACGGGTCTGGTAGACCTTGACCGACTCTCCGTGCAGGTCGCGCGCAATGCTCTCGGTTAACCCGACGGTACCGATAGGTGGATGGCTGAATACCACGGTGGGGATGTTCTCGTAGGACAAATAGCGGTCCTGCATGCCGCCAAACAGGCGGTCGGCCAGGCGGCGTCCCGCGGCTATTGCTACCGGCGTCAATTGCGCACGACCGGTAACGTCACCGATAGCGTAGATTTTTTCGATATTGGTCTGCTGGAACGCATCCGTCGGTATATATCCCTGCTCATCGCTGCTGACGCCCGCTGCCTGCAGATCCAGCTCCTGTGTAAGCGGGTAGCGGCCGATTGCCCAGATCAACTCATCGAATCCTTCCAGGCGCTGACCGTTTTCACACTCGATACACAGCGAACCGTCTGCCTCCCGGATAATTTCCCTGACCTGGGTTCGCGCCAGGATATCGATGCCGTCGCCAAACATTTCCTCGGTGAGGTTTTCCCGCAACATGGCGTCAAAACTGCGCAACAGGTGCTCGCGACGTAACAGCATGGTGACATCGGAACCCAGTGCGTTCAGCATGCCGGCGAGCTCCACCGCGATGTAACCGGAACCCACGACCGCAACACGTCGCGGCAGCTGTTCGAGTTCGAAAAACCCATCCGAGGTAATACCGAACCCGGCACCCGGGGTATCAGGCACCATGGGTGCGCCACCCGATGCGATGACAATGTGGTCGGCGCTGAACTGCTGCCCGTCGACCACAATGGTCCCGGCATCGACGAACCGGGCGGTCCCGGCAATTTCATCGATATCCGAATCCGAAAGATAGGTGTGGTACCAGTCATTGATGCCCTTGACGTAGGCGTCACGCGATGCCTTGAGCGCACCCCAGTCAAACCGGTGCTCACCGACCCTGAATCCATAGTGGGCGGCATCTTCCAGCGTGTGCGCAATGCTGGCGCCGAACCACATGACCTTCTTGGGTACACAACCCACGTTGACACAGGTACCGCCCAGCCGGCCGCTTTCCACCACGGCACATTTCGCACCGTAACGGGCCGCGCGTTCCGCCACCGATAATCCGCCGCTACCAGCGCCAATCGCAATCAGGTCATAGTGCTTTGTCATTGATCCATGTACTCCATAAGTCGGGTGTTAACGGATATTACTGAAAAGCCGCCGCCGGCGGGCATATTCCAGCCCGGGCATTCAGCCCGGCCCGGAACGCAATATATACAAAAGTTCAGCTTAATCCTGCTGTTATTCAGCCGTTAACCGCTCTATGGCTGAATCTTTAAAATTCATGGTGTTAGCTCTGGCTTGCTGCGGTGCCGGAGCCGGGTTTTTCCGATACCGGCGGCCTGCAGACCTCACCCATCGTCAGCCCTGAGGAAATCAGCGGCGCCCGGCGTGTCGATGCCGAGGGCTTACTGGATCTGTATGCACAGGTTGACGGCCTGACTGTCATCGATGCGCGCATCGGATCGGATCGAAAAAACGGCTACATCGAAGACTCGATCAGTCTGCCCGATGTCCACACCGACTGCGAATCACTGGCGCAGCACATACCGTCGGCTCGCCATCCCGTCGCATTCTACTGCAACGGCCCCAGGTGCGGGCGCAGCACCACGAGTGCCGCGATCGCGGTGCAATGCGGCTATGACCAGGTGTACTGGTTCCGCGGGGGTATCGAAGAGTGGCTGCAAAAACGCTACCCCCTGATCAGATGAACATAGCCAATAGCAAAAGCCGCTTGCGCCGCCTGCCGCTGAAACGCGGCCTCGATTTGACAATCCTGTCCATGGGCCTGTTCACGATCGCCCTGATCATGCTGACGGGTGAAGCCTACCGACGCCTGGCTGTCGACAACCAGAAACAATCCCTGGCAACGGTAGTCGCGTTTGAAACCGACGAACTCATGCAGGAACTGGCGGAAAAATCCCGGCAACTCGGTCTTGACATACAACACCACCCCGATGTGCGTGAAGCGATACACGACAACGACGGCACAGAGATCTACTCGCTCGCGAACCAGTTCAAGCGCTATTTCGTAACCGCGGGCATCCTGAAACTGGAAGCGCTGTGGGTCCTCGACACCGGTTTTCGTACCGTGGCCCTCGCCAACCGCAGCGGCGGCCCCGAACATTCGACCGCGCGCTGCGACAGCCTGCAACGCGAAGCAGAAAAACGAACGGGACACGAGCGGCTACGCACATTGTCCCGGCTCTGCACCTACCGGGGGAAAGCCTATTATGCACAGCTCCTGCCGGTAGGCCTGCAACCATCCGGGTATGTCATCGTGGTAAGCGACCCCGCACACAACCTCGTCGAACTCGAACAGAGACTGGAGCTGCCCGTTACGCTATACCAGTCTGACAAACACCTGCTTTATCGCTCCGGCAACTGGAATGAGCGCATCAATCCGCGCGCCAGCCTGGAGCGGATTACCGCCTGGTGGCGGATAATGGTGAAGCCGTTATCGATATTCGCGCCCAGGGCGATTTCCGCTCCTTCTACGAACGCCTGGTGCAACTTCAGCACACCATCATCCTGCTGGCCAGCATAGCCACTGTATTAACCATGATCATCGCCCGTTACGTAACGCGTAAAATCGTGCTGGAACCGCTGCACTACATCAGCAGCCAGCTGCGCCGGAGCGGGAGCGGCCGACGCATTTCCGATCTCAGTGAACAGAACATCATTGCCGTGCACGAATTCGCGGAGCTGCAGGAACTGTATTCCGCGCTGAACGAGATGGCTCTCACTGATCCACTGACACAGCTACCCAACCGCCTGCAGTTCGAACGCCGCCTGGAAAACATGTTCGAATCCGCGTGCGCCAATAATGAAACACACGCGCTCTGCTAT
>JBHHXO010000086.1:0-12631 GCA_046757125.1 Thiogranum sp. | reverse complement strand
CAGCGCTGCGGCCGCGGATGCGCTCCTGCATCGCGGCAACAAACAGGTTGGCGGTATAATAACAGCCCAGCTCCCGCTCGCGATGCCGCTCGATCAACCAGGCCGGGTCCAGCCGCCCGACCCGGTCAGCGATCAGCAGGTCGTTGAACGCAGCAGTAAAACCGGTCAGGGAAAACGTCAGGTCATTCTTCCCGCTTGCCTGTTCGCCAAACCGTATGCGCAAGGTCAGGCCGGCGATCATGCGCGTGATATAGATTTTCTTCTCTGCGTCGCTCAGCTCGATCCTGAACAGGCGGCTGTCCGGTCGGCGCTCCAGCAGGGCCAGCACCGCTTCGCTGGCCGGGCCATGGTCGACAGCCAGCGCCACCCGCAATGGTAAAGGCGGCGCCTGTTTTCCGATCTGCACTACCAGGAGAAATGTGGTTTCCTCCGCCTGGTTATGGGTAACAATGAACTGGTGGCCTTCCGGGGTAACGGTCGTGATCCAGTGACCGTCTCCGGTTTGCCTGAGTGTCCACTCCGCACGAGTCCCGGCAGACAGTAACAACAGCGCGATCGCTATCCAAATCCTGTACATTGCAGTAACCCGTATGTTAACCGACCCGTAACCGGACCCTGAGTCATTCCATCACTACCCGGCCGGACTGCGACCGGGGACGGCTGTCAATCCTCCCCTTCCTCGATACCCGGAGTCAGAAAGCTCGGAATATAGAACTCCTTGTATTTCTGAATCATACCTACCACGGAAGAGTTCGTCAGTTCTTCGGTGCGGCGCGGCGGGTACCCCAGGCTGGCGAACGGCAGGAACTGGTCAGTTTCGTTGTGGCAACGCTTGCACGCGACCGGTTCCTTGCTGACGCCACGGTGTATCACACGCTTCATCTGCGACTTCTGCTCCTGATCGAGGCGCTCCTGCTCACTGATGTAGCGCTCGACGAAGGCCATGTCCTTCTCGCCGTGCAGCCAGCGGAAAGTGCCGCCTTCGTCGGTGCCGGGGGCGATCTTGGCACCGTAGTTTCCGTAGGTCGGGTAGCTGCGCGCCGCACTGCGGTAGCTTTCCTCGATATCGTGCAGCACGCGCGGGTTGGGGACGACCTTGCCGGTATCCTTGTCATACCAGCGGTACCGGTAGCCCGGCTTGCCTTCTTCCGCCGGCATGTGACAGGTCTCGCAGGCAAGGTAGAACGCATGCATATTCATGAAACTGCGCAGTTCCTTGGATTTGTTGTGCGGTACGTTTCCATGGCAACGCACACAGATACTGGCCTGGTCCTTTTGCACGCTGAAACCGATATGGTGAAACCGGCCTTCGATATAGGGCTGCTCGATGACCTTGAAGCCAAGGTCGGTCCTGCTGGTACGGGACTGCTCCTCGATCAGACGGTCGAACATTTCCTCGTCGGCAGTCCTGGTGTGACTCATTTCACGCAGTGATTCAGCCGCCTGCTCCTTGCCTTCAAAACCGAAAATCAGCGGGTACATAAACATCCCGTACCAGACGGTAAAACCCATCAGGAACAACACATAGAGCTTGAATACAAGGCGTTTCAAGAACTTCACCAGATGTACTCCTGGCCACCGAAATGCTGCGGCCTGATTTCTTCCTCAAGACCCTGCTCGATCATTACCTTTACGTACTCCGCGTAATGCTCGTGAATCATCTCGTCCTCGGTGAGATAGCCGGTCAACCAGACCGTGGCGGCAGGGAATTTTTCGGGCGCGTAGTGAACGTTGTACCAGTGCACGAAGAACAGGAACAGCACCGCCAGCAGGGCTTCGTCCGTGTGCATGATATAGGCGGCATTGAGCACGATGCCCGGCACGTAGTGCGTGATTTCGTCACGCCACCACAACAGGACACCGGCCGGCCCGAGTATGGGGATACCCCAGTACGGCGCGAAATAATCGAACTTCTCCCGCCAGGACATCTTTTCGTGTCGCGGCGGCCGGTTGCTGAAGTACAACAGGTATTTCCACGCGTGCACGACATCGTGGAAATCCTTCATATTGGGGACCATCTCCTGGGAAAAGAACGCCCTGACGGCCGTGCGGAAGCCCAGCTTTCCCTGTGCTTTCAGCTTGCCCAGGTCGTCACGGATGAACAGTACAATCCAGTAAATCGTGTGATAGACGAACAGGCCCAGCAATACCGTCCCCGCGGCGCGGTGTATCAAGGGCGCCAGCTCCGGCCCGCCCATGAAATCGTACAGCGGTCTGGCCCAGGGTTCCTCGGCATGGCGTAGCGGGAAACCCGTGATCGCCAGCAGAAACACCGAGGTGAACAGAATTACGTGTTGCACCCGCTGGTGCACGGAGAAGCGGAAGAAATAACGTTTTCCGTCCTTTTCAACAATAGGGTCATACCTGGGCATAATCAGCTCCTGTATCAGGATTTCCCTCGTGGCACATCACCGTCCACGCTCTTCTCCTTGATGAACGTGAAGTTCGGGAACAAGCGGCGCAGCAGTTCCAGAAAGATCAGCGTCAGGAAGAAATACAGCACCAGGGCCATCAGCGCCTTGAAGCCCATCAGCATGTAAAACTGCAGGGGATATTTCTCGCGGTCATAGGTCACGTGCGTCTGGAATCCGGCCAGGTTGGCACCCGCCTTGACGTGGCAGTCCTCGGTTCGACAGGTCGTCGGCACGTTGTCCTTGTAGACCGCTGAAGTCGGCACCGTTTGCGATTCGATCAAATGCGTGTTCTCGCCGGCAACGACATGGCAGTCGATACAGTCCGGGGTCTTCTCCGAACCCAGCGCGATCAGTTTTCCATGGAACGTCTGCTTGTAGGTAGTTACGACGTCATCCAGTTCATGCCGCTCCCTGAACCCGGGATCCTGGTGACACTTCGCACATACCTCGATCGTCTCCAGGGGAAAGCGTGTCTTGCGCAAGCGCGAGGTAACGTGCTCGTAGAAATCCTCGGCAAAGTCGCCGCTGGTGTGACATGCCTTGCAGCGGGCGATGGCACGTTCGCTGACACCGGAATGGATCCTGCCCTTGTACACGGAAATCGGCCGGTAGAACGGCTGGTCGTGGCAATCCTTGCAGCCCGGAAAATCCTCCTGATGGGGTTTGGGATTGCCCTCGGAATCGAGCTTGCCATGCGCACTGCGGGCCAGTGTTTCCGCTATCGGTTTATGCGTGAACTTGCGTTTGCCCGAAGGCTCCACGATATGACACTGCTGGGCACAGTCAACCTTTTTGGCGGGCTTGTGTGGGATACGATCGATGTCGGTGTGGCAATCCTTGCACTTGTTGCGGCGATGCGGACCGCTGTCGAACAGTTCCTGGTTAATGTAGAAAAGCCTGAATTCACCGTTCTCGTCTATGCGGCTCAGGCCACGGTGCTTGTGGCACATGACACAGTTGAGCTCGTCGCCCGCCGTCGCCTGGCCGGAAAACGCGGCCAGTGAAACAATGACCGCCAGCAAGGCAAAACTCCTGTACGAGTAGCATGCATTCATCGAGTGCCGCTCCTGCCTGATCATATTGCCGGCACAACCTGCCGACAGGGCTTTCAGTACCACACACGTTACATAACCAGAAACATTCCCTCAAACTGCTCACCGGTAAGCATTTTTATCACGCCGCAATCCATCAGCACATTGACACACATCAACGGCGATACAGAATGAATTTGAATGAAACAGGTCGCACTTGCCTGCAACCCGGGCGCCGGTTGCCGGGAGTCAACACGGCCGTATGAGCAGGCGCCGCGGCCTGCCCTTGCAACGGGCTACTCGGAGGAAAACAGGAACCAGCCGAGAAGCAATATGAGGGGAATCAGCGCCACCACTACTGCAACACACCAAACACACGACTTGCGAATCGGATCGGCTGTCTTGACCATGCCAGTGCCTCCTTGATTTCCCACAACCGGCTGACACCGGTATGTGTCATATAATCATTATGCAAACAACTTGATATCGCTTCTGTTACAACAGCCCTGAACAACATGACGAAACACACAGGGCCGTAGCAGAAGCGGGCCGCAGCGTACTACTCCTGCCTGCCTGTTTTACCGCTACCACGGTTGCCGACCCACCATTCGGAAACCGTAAACCCGATCCCGCATACCGCTGACCACAGGCTCGTCGCAAGAAACCAGCCCATGGCGGAACTTGCCCCTGAGCGCCATTCCAGCCAGGCGAATGTGGCGGATACCGTGAGAAACAACCCGATCCACACGGCCCGGTTCAACACGCGCAACCCGGCTTTGTTCGCTCTCATGATTTCACCCGAAAAGCATCACTCGCCAGGACCCTGTAGCACGGATACTACACCAATCCATACACACGCCATTACCGGAAATCGGGCAGGAGTTGACGCAAGTCAATAACGGTCGAGGACTTGCGTATTACCCTGTCTTACCGTCAGGATCCAATAAAGGCAGTCATACGAACTCATGCTCCCTGGCACAATAAATGCTCGGCAAACAGGGTGGCTGTTAATCACCATCTGCGGGCTGTTATGGGCTGCGACCGCGCAGGCTTTCGAGGACGATGAGGGGTGCCTGCTGTGCCACAAGTACCCCAAAATGGGTCGCGTGACTGAAGAAGGTGCCCGGCGCTCCTATTATGTCATGCCGCATGTGTTCGGCTCCACTGTGCACCGCAATGTACCCTGCACGGACTGTCACAGCTACATAAAACAGCTCCCGCACCGCGAAGTCAAAACCGGTGTCACCTGCGATTCCGAGTGCCACTCCATAAAGAACCCCGCAACCGGCAAGAATTTCAGCCACAAGCCCATCGCCAGGGAATACATGCGCAGCACGCATGGCAGAAAGAAACAGGCCACGGGACTGGATGCCGACAAGCCCTATTGCGTGACCTGTCACCGCAACCCCATTTACAACCCCAACGAAGACGGCCCGCCGGAGCGCATCGTCGATCGCTGTGTTATCTGCCATGAAGACAAGAAATTTGTCACCAACTGGTACAAACACACCAGCCGGCGCATCCGCGAGGTCAGGCGCTCCTCGGAGGAAATCGTGACATTGTGCTCATCCTGCCACGGCAATGAACGCCTGGTGGAACGGCACCTGGAAGCGGCGAAGGAAGAAGGCCGGGAACTGGGCCGAAAATTCCGCATCGCGGCAGAATCCTACAAAAAAAGCTTCCACGGGAAAGTTACGCGCTACGGGTTTCAGAACACTCCCAACTGCCTCGACTGCCACGCGGAGCAGGACAACTATTACCTCAGCGTACACTTCATACGCCCGTCGCGCGACCCGCAGTCGCCGGTCAGTTCGGAGCGCAAGACCGAAACCTGCAGGCGCTGCCACACCTACGCCAGCGAGAACTACGCGGCGCTCGACCCGCACCCGACCGACACCCGCGAAGACAACCCGTTTATCTACTACGCGGAAATCGGCTATAACTGGATGGCCTACATCGTAATCGCCATGCTGGTCGGACTGGCGCTGGTAGAAACCATCGGCCGCCGCCGCGACGGTGTCGTATGGCGCCTGCGCCGCGGTTCGTCCTGGTGGCGCCGCTCACGGCGCGGGCGCGACCGGGTGTCGTGAGCGAATAACGAACAGGATACGCAGCCATGAAACTTTCAGCTGAAGCCCGGGATGTACTCGAAACCTCGATGCGCATCAACCACGTCGACAGGAAACAGCGCAGCGAAATCGAAAACGTAATAGCCGCAATGCCGGATGACCGGGTATTGTTGTACAAGAATGTTGTCTCCAACCCGATCGGGGATCTGCCGCGTTACTCGATTCATATCCGCATCCAGCACATGTTGACCTTCGTCACCTTCCTCACGCTGGCCTTTACCGGCCTGCCGATTGCGTTCTTCGATCACTTCTGGGCAACCCCGCTGAACGCACTGGTCGGCGGGGTGGATGTATCCCGCATCATCCATCGCACACTCGCCAGCGTCATGATCCTCAGCATGCTGTACCACATGGTCACCATCACGCTGGGACCGATCCAGCAGGCCATGCAGGGCCGCTTCGAACTGCGACGCACCATTATTCCAACGTTCAAGGATATCCGCGATTTCAAGCAGGACATGCTGTATTTCGCCGGCACCCACAAGCAACGGCCGGAAATGGACAAGTTCATGTACAAACAGAAGATCCACTATTTCGCCGCAGCCTTCGGCAACTTCGTAATGATCATTTCCGGCTCGTCTTTCCTGTTCCCGGAATTCTGGGCCGCGGTGCTGCCGGTCAACATCGTGCCGCATTTCCAGGAGATGATGCGCCTTTCACACCCGCACGAAGCGCTGCTGGCGCTGCTGGTGATTGCATTCTGGCACTGGTACAACGTCCACCTCGCGCCCGGCCGTTTCCCGATGCAGTGGACCTTCCTGACCGGCAAGATCACGCGCGAGCACCAGATCGAGGAACATTTTCTGGAATACCTGCGCAACCTGGTGGAACTGCCCGAAGAGCGCGCCTACCTGCTGGACCTGCTGGAAGCGCGGGAACTGGACGAGAATGCGAAGAACATATCGGAAGACCCCGCTGTCGCGGTATCCGAGGGTTCACTGCCGTGATAAAACCGCTCACACCGCTGCAGAAAGTCGTTGCCTACACCACCCTGTTCTTCGTGTTGTGCTGGACACTGTTCGGCCTTTTCACTATCTGGCTGATAATCACAGAGTACTAGGACCATGCATGAAACCAGCCCCGCATTAATCACCTTTATCGTCCTGACGGTGCTGCTGTTCGTCATGCTCGGTATCGCCATGCTGGTCATCGTCGATCACAAGGCAAAAATCCCCGGCGCCTTCCATAACGACCCTTTCAGCATCAGCGGGCTGCGACGCGGGCACCCGGTCATCAGTTTTTTGACAGCACTGATCCTCGGCTCGATAATCCTGGCACTGCTGTTCGAGCTGACCGTCGCCATGACCGAGTTGCTGGGGTTCCCGCGCACCACCGAGCAACCGCAGCTGTTACAGAAGCTGGATGAACAGCGCTTTACGGAGCGCATGCGGCATTTTCACAACGAACCCGAAGAGGATCTTGTCAACCTTGGTGAGAAACCGGTTTGCTTCTACTGCCATGGCGATTTTCCCCACTCCAAGCAACGCATGGTGCGCACCCTGCTCAACATGCATACCCAGTTTGTCGGCTGCATGACCTGCCACGCCGACCCCCGCAAGCTGCCGGAAGAAAACTACCGGTTCGAGTGGCTGAATTATTCCGGGATAAAGGTACAGGGTCCGCACTACGGCACCAGCATCAACCCCGACACCGGTTTCCTGGTCGATACCGACGACTATTATTCGAAAATCGTGATTTACGATACCCGCGGCGACGAAGATAAACTGCTGGAAATAACCGCGCAATCACCGGATGTACAGGAGTTCCTGGCTATTCGCGAAGATCTTTCCGACCAGGACAAGGAGTCCTTGAGAAAACACTTTCACGCCATGGTCAGCCCCAAGGGACGTTTCTGCTCGCGCTGTCATACCCCGGAAGAAGAGAGTTACCTGCCGTTCCGTCAACTCGGGTTCTCCGAACAGCGCATCGCCGATGTCACCAACCTGAACCTGGTCGGTATCGTTGAAAAATATCGTGAATTCTATCTACCCAAACTCTTCAGCAGCGATCTTTCACTGCCCGACAGCAAGGCGTTGGTCGGCGAGAGTCACGAAGCCCCGATCAGCAACGAGGAAGCCGCAAAACCGCGCGCATGGTGGCGCAAATCCACCCGGCCACCGAGCGGAGACGATAATGCGTCGAAGCCGTAAGCTGACGTTCGCAACCCTTTTCATTCTTTTTGCTCTGTCAGTTTCCGGCCCCGGCACGGCGGGCCCCGTTCCAACCCGGCCCGTACAGCCGCTGATGGAGCTTGACGGCCGGACCGGTGACCCGCTCTCCATGCCCAGTGACGTTGCCGTCGACGCGCGCAACATCTACGTGGTCGACGGCGGCAATCATCGCATTGTCGTGTTCGACCTCAAGGGCCGGTACCGCTTCCAGATAGGTACACAGGGTACAGCCGAGGGGCAGTTCAACAGCCCGGTCGGCATTACCGCCGGCAATGGAAGAGTCTACGTGGCCGACAGCGGCAATTACCGGATTCAGGTCTTCGATCAGGCGGGAAGATTCATCAGCAGCATGGCGGTGCGTGACGGCAATCACCCGATACGACCCATCGATATCGTCGTCACCCGAAAAGGAAAAGAACTGTACGTAACCGGCAACGACAATCACAGGGTCATGGTCTTTTCCCGCAAGGGGAAACTGTTGCGCAGCTGGGGCGGCAACGGCTCCAACCGCGGTCAGTTCCGCTACCCGGCCAGTGCGATACTGCTGGCGGACGATCGCCTCGCCGTGGTCGACGTACTGAACACACGGGTCCAGGTTTTCCATCCGGACGGACGCCTGTCCGTGGTAGTCGGCGACTGGGGCGTCCTGCCCGGGCAGTTTTTCCGCCCCAAGGGAGTGGCCGCCGACAAGGCCGGTCGTTTCTATGTATCCGACAGTTATATGAACCTGGTCCAGGTATTCGCCGATACGGGCGAGTTTCTCTACGTGCTCGGTAGTGGCGGCAATCCGCGCCGTTTCGACACACCGACAGGTATCGCGCTGGATACAGACGACCGCCTGTATGTCGTGGAAATGCTGAAGAACAGGGTTTCGGTATTCGGGATACCGCCATGATCGCACACCCGGCCGCCTCCCGCCCCGTCGGTGCACTGATACTGCTGAGCCTTCTGCTGCTGCTTGTGGATCAGGCCGGCGCAGCCCCCCGTCTGCCGTCCGCGAAACGCGAATGCGCGTTATGCCACGTTATGTGGCTGACCGAATTCAAGCGCGATGACATCACGACATTAATCCCCTACGATCCCAAGCCGGTAGTCGAGTCCGGCCGGCAGGATGTATCCAGCACCGAACGCATGTGCCTGTCCTGTCACGACGGCTGGGTGCTCGAATCGCGCGATTTATGGAAAAACAAACAGCACGCACACCCGGTCGGGCAAAAACCGTCCAAGGATATTCATATACCCGTCGTGGAGGGCAAGACCCTGTTCCCGCTCAACCATGACGGGAAAATGTACTGCGGTACCTGTCACACCGCGCACGGTGTCGAATGGGGAACCACCGATTCGCCGGTTTTCATGCGCGTGCGCAGCCGCGACGGCGAGTTGTGCCAGGCCTGCCACGACGAGAAAACCAAAGGCCCGGAAGCCGGCTTCCACCCGCTCAACAAAGCCCTGGACAAGCGCCCCGCGCTGTTTGATACCAGCGCCGCCAGACTGAGCAACGACGGCAAAATCACCTGTCAAAGTTGCCACAGTCCACACCTGGCCAAAGCAGACAAGCTGCTGGTCACACCCAATGACCGCTCCCAGCTATGCGCCGCTTGCCACGACGACCGCGCCGCTACCGGCATGGCCGCCGCCGCACGCATGCATACCCATCCCGTGGACGTGGTCCCCAAACAGGCAAAGGTTCCGGCGTCACTCAGGGAACGGGGCGCAAAGCTGGCCCCCGACGGTGCGGTGATCTGCGAAACCTGCCACAAACCGCACGAGGCCAGACCGGAAACCGGCCTGCTGGTCGCCGACAACAAACAGTCCGCCTTGTGCGAGGACTGCCATCAGCAACAGCGACGGGTCGCCGGTGGCAAGCACGACATGCGCCTGGTCAAGGCGGACAGCACCAATATACGCAAACAGCGCGTGGCCGAGGGCGGCGCCTGCAGCGCCTGCCACGTACCGCACCAGGGCAAGGGTCCGAAGATGTGGGCCCGCGAACCGGGTTCCAGCCGGGATGCCATGGCGGCGTTGTGCCTGAGCTGCCACGAGCCGGACGGGCTGGCCGCAAAACACCGGGTCGGCCGCTACAGCCACCCGGTCGGCGTGGATGCCGGCCGACTCGGACGCCGTGTGGACCTGCCGACCTACAGCCGGGATGGACTGAAAACGGTTAAATCCGGTACCGGCCTGGTCACCTGCGCAAGCTGCCACGACCCTCACCAGTGGGATCCGAAGCACCCTGCAAGAAACGCCAGGCCCGGTGCCGACAGCGATGCCAGCAACAGCTTCCTGCGCAAGGTCAACGGCCCGGATTCGGCGCTGTGCCGAACCTGCCACAAGGAAAAATGGACCATACAGGGCAGCGAACACGACCTGGCCAAAATAGCCCCGGACGCACGCAACGCGCACGGCCAGACGGCCGCGCAATCCGGCCTGTGCGGCAGCTGCCACCAGGTGCACAATGGCAAGGGGCCACGCATGTGGGCGCGGGCGATACCGGCCGGTGTCAGTCCCGTAGCCGGCCCCTGTCTCAGCTGCCACAACCCGGATGGCGTGGCCGCCAAAAAACTCGTCGGCGATCACACACACCCGCTGGATGTCCCGGTCGCTGAGCTCGGCATTCGCGCCACCCTGGACAAGTGGACCAGCAAACTGGTCGCACTGGCGGGGGCAAAACCGTTACTGCCACTGCCGCTGTTCGACCGCCACGGCCAGCGCGCCGCGCAGGGCGGACAGGTTGGTTGCGGCAGCTGTCATGATCCGCACCGCTGGTCACCGGATACCAGCACAGCCGCATTCGATGTCGAAGGCGACGCCAGTAACAGCTTCCTGCGTATCAGCGAGCACGGCAACAGCGAGCTGTGCATCAACTGCCATACCGACCAGGCCGTGGTGTCCCTGTCCAAACACGGGCTCAAGCGCCTGGCCCTGAAAAGAGAAAAAAGCGCAGAGACAGCCCCCGGTGTGTGCAACAACTGTCACCGGCCCCACAACAGCAAGGGCGCTTTTCTGTGGGCCCGAAACGAGGGCCCCGGACACAGCACCGGCCAAAAGCGTTGTACCAGCTGCCACCGCGACAACGGTCATGCCAAAAACAGGCAAACCGGGCGTAACAGCCACCCGCTGCAGGTCAAGGTGGCAAAGAACCGCCTGCCGGAACATCTGCCGCTGTATACAAAAGACGGTAAACGCGCCCGACATGACGGCAGCGTGGACTGCGGCAGCTGCCACGACCCCCACCAGTGGCAACCGGACGACCGCTTGAGCCGCTCCGGCAAGGACCCGGACAGCGAGGGCGATGCCGGCAACAGTTTCCTGCGCCTGTCCGCCACCCGGGGCGAACTGTGCGGCGAATGCCACCAGGACAAACGCCAGGTACGCGCCAGCGACCACGACCTTGCCATTACCGCACCCGGGGCCAGCAATGACCATGCCCAGAACGCCGCGGCCTCCGGCCTGTGCGGGACCTGCCACAGCATACACAACGCCACCTCGTCGATGCGCCTGTGGGCGAGACCCCTGGGCGAAGGCAGCAACCCGGTGGAACAGGCCTGCCGCAGCTGTCACGCCGATAATGCCGTTGCCAGGGCCAAGGTCCCGCCGAGCGCGCTGCACCCCGACAAGGTCACGGCCTGGTCCGAGAAGCTGCGCGACGGCCTGCGCCCGGGCAAGGTCACACCGCTCCCGGTATTCGACGACGCGGGCCACGCGGCCCTGACCGGCGTCATCAGCTGCGCAAGCTGCCACGACCCCCACCAGTGGCAGGCAGGCTCAACCCGGCCCGCTCCCGGCAAGAACACCGAGGGCGATGTCAGTACCAGCTTCCTGCGCCTGTCCAGCACCGCTTCCTTCCTGTGCGCCGATTGCCACGGGCTGGACTCGATATTCCGCTACAAGTATTTCCACGCGGAGAAAGCGCACCGGAAACACCAGTTAACGCGCTGAAACGCGCTACCGTAGCCCGCAAGCCCCACCCGGTTCTAAAGTTTCTCCCTGCAAGCACGATAACCTGATCAGTTTTGTGACAAAAGCAAACCAGCCGAAAGGCTGGGACGCAAAGTTACCTGCCTGTGGCCAATGGCTATGGCAGAGGGACTACCGGAGAGACAGCTATGAGCAGGTTCCGCCGTCTGGCGCGTGTATTGACAGGTGTGTTTTCAATCGTGGTGTTGCTGGGCACGTCCAGCGCATACGCCGGCAGTTTTTCAGACGCATTCAAGAATTTCGTACTGGGCCCGGAAGCCAGTGCCGGAACCCTGCCGGCCGTACAATTGCCGGCCACCAGCCAGGCACGCAGTTGCATGCAATGCCATAACGGCAGCAGCGGACCCCGGATCAATATGAAACACGCCGGAACGGCAATGCAGTTCCGCGGGCACCTCAGCCTCGATCATCCGGTTGGCATGGATTACAACCAGTACGCCTACAAGCGCCCCGAGTCCTACGTCATGCCGGCGCGCATGGATGCACGCATCCTGTTCGAGGAAGGCAAGATCACCTGTGTGTCCTGTCACTCGACTGAAAATGAACCCGCAGACCGCTCAAACGGGGCGCAGGCCCGCGCCGACAGTCAGAATTGCAACGTCGGCGCAGGCTATACGACCGGCATGAACCGCACCCGGTTGTGCATGGGCTGCCACAACATGTAAGGCAGAGCGCGGCAAAGACTGACCTGCGATCCGGAATCCACCCCCGCAGGGCAGATAAACACCGGGAAAACGATTATGATCGGGGTATGCCCGATTGTTCTGAAGACATTCCCGGTTCGCAGGCGTCACCGCCCCCGACAACAACCCGCCCGCTGTCCGGTCCCGCGCGCGCGCTCCGGCTTGCGCAGCGCCTTGGCCTGCTGCTGACACTGGTCGCAAGCTGTGGTTGCGCCCCTGTCGAAT
>JBHHXO010000085.1:0-12778 GCA_046757125.1 Thiogranum sp. | reverse complement strand
ACTCGCAGTCGGCGCGGGTAAAGATCGAGACATCCATTGGCGCCGCGGCATCGGGCGCGATACAGGCCAGCATGGTGTCGGCGTCGGAAACCTCGAACGGGTCGCCCGGCTCATCCGCTTCGATGAACATTTTTTCGATCACTCCGTCTTTTACCAGCATGGAATACCGCCACGAGCGATCGCCGAAACCGAGGTCGTTTTTTGCCACCAGCATACCCATGCCGCGGGTAAAGTCCCCGTTACCGTCAGGTATGAACGTGATACCGGATGCTTTTTGCTCTTCCTGCCACTGGTTCATAACAAAGGCATCGTTAACGGAAATACACAACACTTCGTCAACGCCATGCTGTTTAAATGCGGGAACCAGCTGGTTGTAACGGGGCACATGGGTCGACGAGCAGGTGGGGGTAAAAGCACCCGGCAGGGCAAACACGACAACGGTTTTGCCCCTGAATATGTCGTCACTGCTGACATCTATCCATTCGTGGTCACGGCGGGTGTGGAAGGTTACAGAAGGCACCTTCTGGTTTTCACGATTTTCAAACATTTGTTTCTCCGGTGGTGGTTGGGCACGGAATGCAGTATGGAGAACGCGAAACCATCTTTAAAATCGTTTGATTTTATTGGTATGATAGGTTTTTCCTATCTATAGACAGGCCCGTATCTACACGCCGGCCCGGGTAACACGCTCCGGCAGGTGCTGTCGAATGGTGTCGGCCAGCACTTCAATCGCCTCGGGACGGGGAAAACTTTTTCGATACACGATGGAGACGCGGCGATGGGCATCGGGAAATTCCAGTTTGCGCATGACGATAGCCTTGTCCCTGGACCACGAGCCCTGCAACGCGAGCGCGGGCACCATGGTACATCCCATGTCGGCGGCCACCAGCTGTAACAGGGTCTCCAGACTGGCCGCGCGCAAATCCGCCATTTCACCCTGTTTATCCCGGTTGTGTATGCGGCACACGCTCATTGCCTGGTCCGCGAGGCAATGGCCGTCGGATAACAGCAACAGGTCGGTTTTTTCCAGCTCGCGACGACTGATGTTTTTATCGGCAGCGGGGGCACGGGTTTTCGGGTACGCCATCCAGAAGGGCTCATCGTACAGGGGTATGGCCTGCAGCCCCCTGTCCTCTACCCGGGTGGCCAGCAAGGCAGCGTCTATTTCGTGATTGTGCAGGCGCGCGGTCAGTGTATCGGTCATCTCCTCGGACAACACCAGGCGCATCTGCGGGTGCTGTTGTTTGAGCGGGCGCAGGATCAGCGGAATCAAATAGGGACTGATGGTGAGGATGGCGCCCAGCCGCAACGGCCCGACCAGCGGGTCACTATGGGAGCGGGCGAGCTGCCGGATGCGCTCGACCTGTTCCATAATGCGTAACGCCGGCTGCAACAGGGTCTCGCCAACGGGTGTGATCTCGACCGAACGGTTGGTGCGCTCAAACAGGGTAATGCCCAGTTCGTCTTCGAGCTTTTTTATCTGCCCGCTGAGCGTGGGCTGGCTGACACAGCAGCGCTCTGCGGCCTTGCCAAAGTGATTCGTTTCGGCGACGGCAACAAGATACTGGAGATCACGCAGATTCATACCGATAATCCGCACCCAGCCGGTACTCCCCACCCGGATTGATCTCAATCATGTCCGCGGCTGCATTGGCCGTTTCCACACAGACAAAGCGCTGGTAATCGTCGTCCCTCAGGTCACCCATGTCAGCCGCGATATCCGCCCATGGGTTCCACACTACGGCGGTGCGGCTACCGGTAGAGCTAATACCGATACGACGGCCATATGCCGCATCGTCGATGAGCAGCTCAGGCTGTACGTCCAGGTAGATACGATCGACCTCCTGCTCGAACCCGACCGTGCCAGCCTGGGTGTGACGGTTACCGTCCCCTGCCTTGTCGAGGTAGTCGGTATCTTCCAGTCCAAGCACCCGCACCTGCCCGATCGCCCCGACATTGAAATAGCTGTGCAATGCCTGGGTAATGGTAAACGGCTGATCGCCGGTATTGCGGGTAAACAGCTCTACCCCGAGCCCGTTGCCAACCGTCACCCGCAGTGAAAGGTCGAACGCAAAGGGCCAGATGGCGCGCGTTTCAGGGCTGTCCACCAGCCCCAGGGTAATGCGGGTGTCACCATCGGCAAGGGTTTCGGTTGCGCGAACTGTCCACGGCCGGTTGCGCACAAACCCGTGTGCCGGACGGCCGCGCTCCTCCGGGTCCGGTCCGAACCAGGGCCAGCAGACCGGGATACCCCCCTTGATAGCCTTGCCCTGCCGGTAATACGCAGCATCGCTGACAAACAACAGATCATGCGCCTGGTTAGCCGGGCGGAACGAAAGCACCTGGCCGGCATAGATGGAGATCAGGGCGCAGGCCCTGCCGTTGTCGATCCTGGCCAGCGGGAAGTCGCCCTTGCCTTTTATAAATTCGATTTGGCCCGGGATGGCGCAGGTATCATTGAGTTGAGTGATCGTCATAGGCGTAGCGTACTGGTTTTAAGGGGTCGGTGACAATTGAGAATGATTGCGTTTTGTCACCGACCCCTTTCTCTGCCAGAATCTGTTGTATATGTGCCCCGCACCTGATTTCCCGGATGACCGTACCCGGCTGTACCATGCTTTCCGACTGGCGCTTGCTTTCGCGGTGCTGCTATGGGCTATAAAGGCCGTGGAGACCCTGTTGCACCTGGACCTGGTGCGATACGGTGTTTTTCCCCTGCAACCCGGCGGACTTGCGGGCATCCTTGCGGGGCCGCTTATCCACGGTTCGTGGACTCATCTGTTTGCCAATACCCTGCCGGTCATCATCCTGGGTACAGCGCTTCTTTACGGTTATCCCCGCTCGGCAAAAATCGTAATAGCCGTGGTCTATCTCGGCTCCGGCCTGGGAGTATGGCTGTTTGCGCGCCCGGCCTACCATATCGGCGCCAGCGGCCTGACATTCGGCGTCATGTTTTTCCTGCTGGTGATCGGCATCCTGCGCTGGGACAAACGGGCAATTGTGCTTTCCATGATCGTGTTCTTCCTCTACGGCAGCATGATCTGGGGGATCTTCCCGTCAAAACCCGGCATCTCTTTCGAATCGCATTTCTTCGGCGCGCTTTTCGGCGTAGTATTGGCTGTCGTGCTTAAAAACCGCGATCCGGCTCCGGCGGAGAAAACCTACAGCTGGGAAAATGAAAGCGCCGAAGACGACGAAGCCGATATTGACAACAGGCCGGGCTGAAACCGTGCCATTTGAATTCGAAGAACCCGACTACCGACAAACACCGTTGGGCGACATCAGCCCCAGGCGGCGCCCGGAACCCAGGCCGGACGGGGAAAGTCTCTACGGTGATGACGCCGGTTATCAACCGGCACCGCCGGGGCCTGTTTTTTACCAGACCCTGATATTTCAATAGCGAAGGAATCCTATGTCCACCAGACAACACCAGTTCGAACAAGCCACTGCCCTGATCGATGCCGCGAATGCGGAAGACCCGAACCAGGTGTCCGCCGACGGGCAAACGTATCCGAAAGAACTGCTCTACTCCCGGCGCATGGCGGACATGCTCGAACGCTACCGGCCGGAAGCCGACAACGCCATGAAACTCGCGGTACGCGCCCAGCACATCCAGCGCTGGAAATCACCGCGCGATGCCTACCCCATGAACCGCCAGGGCTATCATAAGTGGCGCACGGAACTGTACAGCTTTCACGCCGAAACTGCGGCCGAGCTGCTGGCCCGGGCCGGCTGTCCGGAAGATGTTATCGAACGTGTCAGGCAGGCGGTGGGAAAACGGAACCCGAAGACCAACCCGGACACGCAGTTGCTGGAAGACGTTGCCGCGATGGTGTTCATCGAACACTACATGCTGGATTTCGCGGACCGGCACCCTGAATACGACGAGGAAAAATGGCTCCACATCATCCGCCGCACCTGGAACAAGATGACCGGGCAGGGCCAGGAATTTGCGTTATCAGGGGCGCTCGGACTGCCGGAACCGCTGGTTCCGCTGATAACCAAAGCGGTGGGAAGCCAGGCCTGATCGCACCCGGTCTAGAGCCCCAGGGCCGGCCGCTCCCGGTGGGCGCCCAGGTCATCCGCTGCACGGGCTTTTTCTATGGCCATGACCAGTTGCGTGTGTTCCCTTTCCGCCATGCCGCTCTGCAGGTAGTTTTCCGCCGCCTGCAGAACGCTTGTCAGAAAACCGCTTTGATAATTCAGGTTGAGCAACGCCTTCGCCACATGGTGCGGGTCCTCGCCCTGTTCGCGCATCCGTTGCGCTTCCTGCAGCGCCTCTCCGAACTCTTCTTCAGTCGGCTTTCCCATACCTGTTTCCCTTCAGCGCGTTACTGTTTCGAACCACCGCACTTGCCTTGTCCGCATTTTCCGTCTTTCATGAAGCCTTTCATCTGCTGCATGTGCTCCGCACGCTCCTTCCGGTCGATCACGCCGTCGTTGTTTTTATCGATTTTTTCGAACATGGCTTCGTGCCCCTGCATGAACTCGTCTTTGGTGACCTTGCCGTCACCGTCAGCATCCATGCGGGCCATGCCGCACTTGCCTCCACCGCCTTTAGCCTTGCCGGCACCACACTTGCCGGCACCGCATTTACCCTGTGCCAGCACCATGCTGCCACCGGAAATCTCTTCCATACTGAACGGGTTTGTATCGGCACTGGCGATGCCGGAGTTTGCCATGGCAACCGTAAACACGGCGCCCAGTACGGCAGTAAATGGACGAACAGCGATTTTCCTGGTCATGATACGTCTCCTTCTGTGGCATGGCCGACGATCCCGTGATCGCCACCTGGAGACGGTAAGCTAGACAGTTTTGTCGACGAAATCAACTTTCCCGCAAACAGGCGGCGCTACCCGTCCTGCCATTGCACGGAGAGTTCATCCTGGATCATTTTTTTCAGCCGGTCCCGGCAATCCAGCACCTTGCATTGCCCGCTGTAGCGGCAGCTGAGTTCGAGATCCCGGATCCGGTCGTCCTCCACGTCCAGCAGGGATACCAGGGCGATCTCTTCTTTTTCTCGTTCCGATTCCGCCCGCTCCAGCAGAGAAAGCGTGGTATAGCCATCGACAAAGCGCTTTTTCGCAAAGCGGGCGATGCTGTCGAAATCGTAGTGTCCGAGACAGTCGGGGTGCTGGCAGATCATGATCTGGCTCCTTCCTGTTCACAGCGGGCAACAGCGCGTATCGCCGCTTCCCCAGGTGGCTAAAACAGGCCCTTTCGCCAGGGGAATATTTGATATGGATCAAAATCAGCCCTGTATGTGATTCGACCCCGTCATTCCCCCGAACGTTCCGGCCGACAGGACTTGAAAACAGGCATCGCCACACCCATGTACAGTTCAGTAGATGAGCCGAGAGAGGGGAAACAACATGGTTGCGGGAATCGTTCTTGTTCTGGCCGGGATACTGCTGGTGCTCTACCCGCCGCTTTTATCCATCATAGTCGCGTCATTTTTGATCCTGAGCGGCTTTATGGTGATATCCATCGCCCGCTACAATCGCCGCCTGGAAAAACATTTTGATAATCCAACGGTCGACATCTTCTTCAGGTAAGGCGGGTTCGTTACACTTCGGAAATGCCTTTAGACAGCACAACGAATTTTTCCCGGTAACGGTTTTTCTCGTAGAAACGGCGTGAAACGTCATTCCCGACCGCGATACGCAGCGCTACGTGCCCTGCCCCCATCGCGTGCGCATGCTGTTCGATCTCCCGAACCAGTCGCGAACCGGTACCCCTGTTGCGATATTCGGGCACGACAAACAGATCGGACATGAAGGCATACGCATCCTGCCGCTCACCCTCCGCCTGGTTGCCGACGGGGCCGCTCAGACAGACAAAACCGATCAGCTCGCCCCCCTGCTCCGCAACCAGAATCACCCCCTTGCCGCCCTCCTGTATGCGGATGACGTGTTCCAGGTAAGCCCGCTCCGCAGGATCCTCGGCGCCTGCCACGCTGCCTTCCTGCAACTGGTCGATGAAGTTCTGCCTGGCGACAGCGCGCAATTGCTGCTCGTCGCGCGGCTCATACTGCCGAACTGTAACCTTTGTCACATCCCTGTCCCGCTCATACCTGCAGCTCAGGCTACCGCCGTGCCCTCTGGTGAAGGAAACTGCCCGCGCAGGTATTCGCCATAACTGCGACAGGCATCCACCGCGGTGAACATCCCCGCAAGCTTGCCGGCCCTGGTCACGATAACCGAGCCAATGTGCCGTTCGGCCATGGTCAACAGCACGTTGTCGAGCGGTTCGTCGACGCTGACGATATAGGGATCGGACATATACAGGTCCTTGACCGTCAGCCCGCCGGAATCCCCCGATGACGAGCGCAGGTTCATGGCGGAGGTCATGTCCCGGTCAGTGATGACCCCGACTACGTTGTGGTCGCTGGTAACCGGCAGGTGACGCACGTTGTGCCGCCCCATCAGTTCGCTGGCTTCGTCGAAAGAAGCTTCCAGGTCGACGGAATACGGGAACGGTGTCATCGCTGTTTTCAGCAGGGGCTTGCTTTTCATACTCTGGCATCCTTTTGGAACACATCTGATGTGTCGTCATTGCGCGGAACGAAGTGCCCCGAAGGATACCCTTCGGTAACGCGGCAATCTCTAACGGATTGATTCCCTTGTATGAGATTGCCGCGCTGCGCTCGCAATGACGGGGTTATCCGAATTAGTCAGAGACTCCTTTCGTATATAAAATCAGTCTGTCCGACAATATTAATATTCTCTTATTTGACGCATGTCAAATATCCTGAAAACGCGCACCGGTACAGTAGCTCCATCTTTCTGAAAACCAGCGGAGTAGTACAAATGTCGAAGAAAAAACCCTGCCGTGTGCGCACTTTCCTGCTCGGAAACGTAGCATTGAGTGTACTGGTATTTGCTGTCGTTCTGTATTTTATTATAGCGGGCGAATACAGCAGCCTGCAGGATCGTAACGCAACCGAGGCCGTTCTCAATTCAATATCGGTCGGCAGCCTGGTATATGGCGGTGTTTTACTGATCATCGCCCTGATGGGAAAATCTTTTCTATGTTCGGAAGAGAAGTAACCGGCAGCATTTTTCGATCAACCTTTTCCTGTTCCGCCAAACCGCACTTCGTGCCGGCCGGTGCGGAGTGCCTGCGCGTCAGGGATTCCTGACCGGTCCTCCTTTTCCCGACTGGCAAACAGGGCATATATACCCCATCCTGCCACCGTAGCTGTCTTTCACGATGGCACTCCCGCATCTGTAACAGGGCAAGCCCTCGCGCCGGTACACGTGAAAGCGGTAGTCTTCGAATGCCGCGCCCGCTTTACGCAACTTCGCCGCCCGGGCTTTCCGGTTTGTAATACCGCCGCTTGTGTAGCTCTGCCGGGTCAGGTCCAGGCAATTTTTTGCCAGGCGCCTGCGCTGTGGCCCGCTGAGATCGGCCAGTCGCATACACGGGTGTATGCCACTGACATGCAATACCTCGCAACACAGGTAATTGCCCATTCCGGAGATAAAGCGCTGGTCCTGTAGCAAACCCATCAGTTGTCGACGCTGGAATCTTCTCTCCTCGAAGCGCGCAATGACGTCGTCAGGCCCGGTATCGTCGGCGAGCAGCTCGATACCCAGTCCGGCCAGATACGGGTGCTGCTCCAGCCTCGCTGTTTTTATCACCTCGATAGCCGAGGCGCTGTAAAGCAGGGCCATCGTATCGCGCGTATGCATGGCGAGGCGCAGTGAACGGGAACTGTCAGGATAATCGCCCGCGGGCAGCACGACCCAGCGGCCGTAAAGCTGGTTGTGGCTGTAGATCGTCAGGCCGTTATCGAAGCGGGTCAATATCGCCTTGCCGCGTGATACCACATCCAGCACCCCGGCGCCGCGCAACCGCCCGCTGTAACGCTTTAGCCTGCTGAAGGAGAAATCGACACGCTGCACCCGCCGCCCCCCGATTGCAGAAGCAATCTCGTCAGCCGCTCGCTTTATTTCCGGACCTTCGGGCATACGCGTCTAGGGCCTGGCTTTCTTCCCGGGTTTCCTGCCGGGCTTTTTCTTCGGGCGTTCGCCTGCCCCCGGTTTGCCTTTGCGCTTCGCGCCGGCTTTGCCTTTCTTCCTTGATTTAAAGGAAAGCTGTTTACGTTTCTTTTCCGGAGCCGCTTCACCCGCCACACTGATATCCAGCCGGTGCTGGCAGACGCGCGCCTTTCTCAGGGCGATAAACGTTTCCTTGGGCATACCGGCCGGCAGATCGACAGTGGAATGGTCTTCATAGATCTCTATATGGCCGATGTACTCGCTGTCCAGGTCCGCTTCGTTGGCAATGGCGCCGACGATATTGCCGGGTTTGACGTCGTGCTGATAGCCGACCTCGATGCGAAAGCGCATCATCTCGACCTCCGGATGCCCTTTCAGCGGACGCGCCCGGTCAGAACCCGGCGCCTTGCGGCCCCCGGGTGCGCGTTTCTCATCCCCGGACGTTTTACGGGGGGCACGTTCCTCGCGGGGCGCTCTGTGCGCTTTCTCGGAAAGCAGCAGGGGCTCGTCCCCTTGCAGCAACCGGGCCAGCGCCGCCGCAATCTCCAGCGGTTCGGCGCTCTCCTCCTGCTGCACCTCGGTCAGCAACTGGTAGAACAGTTCATTCCGGTCGTCCGCAAGGGCATCGCTGACACGCTGTTTGAAACGTTGCACCCGCTGCAGATTGATATCCTTTGCAGTCGGCATCTGCATCGGCTCGATCGGCTGGCGAATGGTCTTCTCGATAGCGCGCAGCAGGCGTTTCTCGCGCGGCGATACAAACAGTATGGCGTCACCGGTCTTGCCGGCGCGACCGGTGCGGCCGATACGGTGGATGTAGGCTTCAACGTCCGTCGGGATATCGTAATTGACGACATGACTGATGCGCCTGACGTCCAGCCCGCGCGCAACCACGTCGGTCGCGACCAGGATATCGAGCTGGCCGTTTTTCAAACGCTCGACAATCCGCTCGCGCATTTTCTGCGGGATGTCGCCATTGAGTGCTTCGCAGGCGTGGCCGCGCGCTTCAAGTTTTTCCGCGAGCTCCACGGTCGCGGTCTTGGTGCGCACGAACACCAGCATGGCGTCAAAGTTCTCGGCTTCCAGCACGCGCGTCAGCGCGTCCAGCTTGTGCAGCCCGCTGACCGGCCAGTAGCGTTGCCTGATGGTCTCGGCGGTAGCGGTTTTCTGCTCGACCCTGATGATCGCCGGGTTGCTCAGGTGGCGCTCGGCAACCTTGCGGATCACTTTCGGCATGGTGGCCGAGAACAACGCGATCTGGCGGCTGTCCGGCGTCTGCTCCAGCACCCACTCGACATCATCGATAAAGCCCATGCGCAGCATTTCGTCGGCTTCGTCGAGCACCAGGGCCTGCAGCCTGTGCAGTTTCAGCTTGCCGTTGCGCATGTGGTCCATGACCCGCCCCGGCGTGCCGACCACGGCGTAACTGGCGTAACTGCACTTCGTAGGACTGGCCGCCGTAGATGGGCAGCACATGAAAACCTTTCAGGTGACGCGCGTAGGTCTGGAAGGCTTCCGCTACCTGGATAGCCAGTTCGCGCGTGGGCGCCAGTACCAGCAACTGGGGCTCGCGGCGGTTCAGGTCCAGGCGGGATAGCAGCGGCAGCGCAAACGCAGCGGTTTTCCCGGTTCCGGTCTGCGCCTGGCCTAGCAGGTCCCGGCCTTCCAGCAGCACCGGGATGCTCTGCGCCTGGATGGGGGACGGTTGCTCGTAACCGACGTCTTCGATGGCTTTTAAAAGTGGCGCCGCCAGCTTCATTGCGGAGAAACTGGTGACGGTATCTGATTCCGACATTGTATATACCCGTTACCCGGCTCAGGCCGGGTGTAGCATTCCCCCGCCTTGCCGGCGAGAGGACTGGAGAGAGAGCGATGCCAATGGACACGCTCCCTGGCTCTCCTTGATGCCGCTTGAGGTCTGTGCCGCGTGTAACCGGGCCGTTAAAACCTGTTCGGAAATATGGGGAGAGAATATTCTGTTATGCGGCGCTGACGTCAGGCCAGCTCGTCGACCGCTACGCGGTAGCGTGGATCCTCGAGTACGTTCACTTCGACCAGGTCACCCGCCTTGTGCAGTAACTGACGGCATTCCGGGCTCAGGTGACGCAGGTGCAGGGTCTTGCCGGCATTCACATAGCGTTCCGCCAGGTTGTCTATGGCTTCAATGGCCGAGTGGTCCATCACGCGTGAATGCTGGAACTCGATGATAACGTCGTCAGGGTCCTCTTTACAGTTAAAAAGATCCTGGAAATTACTCACCGAAGCGAAAAACAGCGGGCCGTGCAACTCGTAGACCTTGGAGCCCTTTGCATCGATGAAGGAATCGACGCGCAGGTGCTTGGCGTGTTCCCAGGCAAACACCAGTGCCGACACGATGACACCGACCACCACGGCGATAGCCAGATCGGTCACCACTGTCACGCCGGATACCAGCACCAGCACAAAGGCATCGCTGAGCGGGATCTTGCGAAAAATGCGCAGACTGGACCATTCAAAGGTAGCAATCACCACCATGAACATCACACCGGTAAGCGCCGCCAGCGGGATCATTTCAATCAGGTCGGACGCCGCCAGAATGAACAGCAACAGAAACAGCGCGGCACTGATCCCGGACAGGCGCCCACGGCCGCCGGAATTGATGTTGATCATGCTCTGGCCGATCATGGCGCAGCCGCCCATACCGCCGAACAGGCCGGTGACACTGTTGGCGACACCCTGACCGATGCATTCGCGATTACCCTGGCCGCGCGTCTCCGTAATCTCGTCGATCAGACTGAGGGTAAGCAATGATTCGATCAGCCCGACGGCGGCGAGAATGATCGAATACGGCAGGATGATGCGTAACGTTTCCAGATTGAATGGCACCATGGGAATATGGAAGCTCGGCAGGCCGCCGGCAATGGATGCCATGTCACCGACCGTGCGGCTTTCCAGCCCCATGAAAACCACCAGCAACGTAACCGTCACGATGGCGGCCAGTGACGAGGGCACGGCCCTGGTCAGTTTCGGCAGGAAATGGATGATCGCCATGGTCAACGCCACCAGGCCCAGCATGAGCCACAGGGCCCGGCCCTGCATCCACTGCACGTTACCGGCGGCGTCTTCGATCTGGAAGTTGTTGAGCTGGGCCAGGAAGATGACGATTGCCAGGCCGTTGACGAAACCCAGCATCACCGGATAAGGCACGATGCGGATGAACTTGCCGAGTCTTAGCAGGCCTACCGTTACCTGGATGGCTCCCATCAACACCACCGCGGCGAACAGGTATTCGACGCCGTGCCGGGCGACCAGGCTGACCATGACCACTGCGAGCGCACCGGTCGCGCCGGAAATCATGCCCGGACGACCGCCGAGCACCGCGGTAATCAGGCCGACCATAAAAGCGGCGTACAGGCCCACCAGCGGTTCGACGCCGGCAACAAAAGCAAATGCCACGGCCTCGGGCACCAGCGCCAGGGCAACAGTCAGGCCGGAAAGAATATCGTTTTTGGGGCAGCCCCGTTCGGTGCATTCGAAGTTAAAAAACATGGGTGCTCTCTTGGGCAGCAATTCCGGCGCCGCAAAACCAACCATATTAGCATATTACAGATATCTAAATATACCGGGCGCCCGGGCACTACCCCGTATCTGCCCATTTCTCTCGCATGTTCAGCTAGTTAGCATAAAGAATCTGCTGAACGGCCACACTGGCCAGCTACCAGCGGTGCCGGTATTATCCGGGGATCCGGAAATATCTTTACGAAAAGGACAATGACATGCCGTCAGCGATCAACCCCCGCTCAGTCGCCCTGTCAGGCCTCGTTGCACTCGCCACCGCCGGCTGTGCTTCACAGGGCGGCGAGAACCGTGACAGCCTGGACAGCACCATTGCCGTCAACTACGGTACTGTGGCTACCGTGACGCCGGTACAACTCGAATCCGACGCTACCCGCAACGCCACCATGGGCGGCCTGGTCGGCCTGTTGACCCAGGCGCGCGGCAGCGCCGGCGAAAGACTGGCCGGCGCGGCAATCGGGGCAGCGGTCAGCGGACTGATCACCAAGGCTGCCGAAGGCGACAACACGGCCAATTCCTTCGTTATCGAACTGACTGGAGGCAACACGGTCAAGGTAGTGACGGAACAGCAGAACATCGTGGTAGGCGATTGTGTTGCCGTGGAAACCGGTCGCCATACCAACCTGCGCCGCGTGTCGCCGGCACAGTGCAGTCCATCCCGCCAGGCGCACCCGACGGTCGATGCGCAGATTTCACAGTATGAACAGGGTCAGGCCGATGCCTGCCACCAGGCCAAGGAAGAACTGCTGAAAGCAAAAACCGAAGCCGATATCAATGCCTTTACCCGCAAGGTGCAGGTGATCTGCGATCACTAGCATCGACCCCGCCGCCATGACCGGTTCATGAAATTCCTTTACAGCATCGCATTTCTGGCACTGATCCAGTGCCTGTCGGGCTGTAGCGGTCAAATGCCGCAACGGGAAGACACAGTAATCAGTTCTTCCCACAGCGTTCACATTGAAGGCGGTGTTCTGAAAATCCTCTCGGCCGGCCGGCAGCCGCTGCTCTACATCTATGTCCGCCCCGAAGTGCCGGGCGACTGGGTCGTCGCGGGGGGCGAAGGCGGCAACCGGTCCAGTCCGTGGCTGCACGGCACGACCATATTCTGGGCGGCAGGCGACGCGGATGGCTGGTATGCTGCGGATGCGCCCCGCAAGGCATTCAGCTGCCTGTTCGACAGCCGCAACAAAACGCTGACCATGGAGAGCGGCACCTATGCC
>JBHHXO010000084.1:0-12835 GCA_046757125.1 Thiogranum sp. | reverse complement strand
AACGTTACGGCGTTTGCATTTAAAACTTTAATGAAAAAAGAACAAATTACAATGCCTAGGTAAGGTTTCGCTCTATGATTGGAGTATAACTGTGAAGTGCGCCGGACAGACGAGGTTCTGTTTCCATTGTTGTTGTGCACTCTGCATAACAATGTGGATATGTATTTCGCAGCTAAATAATAGTATTTTATGTTGGTTCTTGAAAATATTATGCATGTGCGCAGCGTTGTTTCTGATTGCCGGAGTAAACCCGGGCTGTATGAAAATCATGATAAAAATTTTTTTTGAAAAAGTGAAAATTTTTGCGACTGAAGCCGAAAATTCGTTGTGTTCGTTGTATGCGCGCAACAAATAGCCAGGGATGAACATGCTATGAGTCACTTGATATTGCGGTTGTATGAGCGGTTGATAACGCAGATATGGGGGGATGATTTGCGTGAACTCCGAGGTGCTCGGCGCTGGATAATTATCCCGCTTCGTTTGTTGATCGTACTGGGCCGGCAATTGATACACGGCCAACTTAATCTGCGCGCGATGAGTCTGGTCTACACCACGTTGTTGTCCGTTGTGCCGTTACTCGCAGTGAGCTTCTCGGTGCTGAAAGGGTTCGGTGTTCACAACCAGGTTGAACCGCTGCTGACCAATTTTCTGGCGCCACTGGGACCGCGTGGCTATGAATTGTCGGATCAGATTATCGGCTTTGTGGAAAACATCAAGGTTGGGGTTCTGGGTTCGCTGGGTCTGGCGGTTCTTCTCTATACTGTTGTTTCTCTTATACAAAAAGTTGAGTCTTCATTTAATTATGTATGGCAGGTAGAGCGTTTGCGGGGTCTTGCGCAGCGCTTTTCCAGTTACCTGAGTGTGATTCTGATCGGGCCGGTGCTGGTGTTTACTGCGCTTGGTGTAACCGCTACGGCGATGAGCAATGCACTGGTTCAGGATTTAATGAGTGTGGAACCGTTTGGCTACATGCTTCTGGGCATCGCCAGATTTGTTCCCTATTTTCTGGTGATCGCGGCGTTCACTTTCATTTATATGTTTATACCGAATACGCGGGTCAGATTGTTTCCCGCCGTTGTCGGCGGAGTGATTGCGGGTATTTTATGGCAATCCAGTGGCTGGGCGTTTGCGGCATTCATTGCATCGTCATCCCGGTATGCGGCGATCTACTCGGGATTCGCGATCCTGATCCTGCTTCTGATCTGGCTCTATCTGAACTGGCTTATTCTGTTGCTGGGTACACAGGTCGCGTTTTATGTGCAATATCCACAGTACATGACCAGGCAGGCGGTGCAGCTGCGCCTCAGTAACCGTTTGCGCGAGCGTCTGGCGTTACAGATCATGTTTATGGTGGCGGAGCACCACCTGAAATCGCGTGACCCCTGGACGGCGGAGGCACTGGTACATCATCTTGCGTTACCTGTGCAGCCGATACACCACGTGTTGCAGTTGATGGTAAAAGCCGGCTTTCTTTCTGAAACCGCGGATGAACCCCCGGCCTACCTGCCGAGACGTGATATTGAGACGATTACACTCGCCGAGTTGTATGATGTTATCAGAAGTGCCGGAGAAAACCGCCTGTTGTCGTTACAGACCTTACCGCACCAGGCGGAGGTGGAGCGGATCATGATACAGGTTCGGGATTCGGTGGCGGCCGGTCTCGGCACCCGGACGCTGAAGGATCTTGTCGATGACCGCAACGGGGTTACTTGATTGCAACAGCTTCCTGTACCGGCAACACGGCTTCCCCCTGGCGGAAGGCGGTGAGTTGTCCCGCGGGCCTGATCTGTACCCAGGCAGGCAAATAGCGGCTCATTTCCAGAAAAAAAGCAGCGCGCGAGCCTGTATCACAGGCAAGTATCCCGGGCTGTCGCAAAGCGACGTAGTGCCAGGAGGACACCCTGGGTACACGTGCATGGGAGGAGCCTTGTACGATAGCCGGCCCCTGCCGGAATACTACCGGCCCCCGCGGTGTCCACTGTCCATCACACCGGGTTATCACGGCCTGCTGCCTGGCGTAATGCAGGGCAATGTTAAGATTCGCGAGTGCCACCGACCTGATCGGCGCCTGATCCATGGGAATCCGGGCAACGATCTGGTCGTAGTTCAGGCTGTTGCGGGGCAGGTGTCCGGTAGCTCCGGGCGTGTCTGCACAAACGTCTGGAGACAAAGACTGGATTGCCAGAAACAGCGTGAACAACAGCCCGGTTTTGTGTGACGAATTGGTGTGCATGGTGTTGTAAAATCTCCGGCAGGGGTTCAGCTTAGGCCTGCCGACAGGCAAAATCTGTGATTCAGTTAGCAAAATTGTTCCGGCAGGGAGGGTTTTGCCAGTGAAACAACCCATTGCGAGACACGGGCGCTGGCTGCGACGAGCGTTTGAGGCTACCCTGTTTATCGGTATCATTTTCGCCATTCATCTGTACCAGACCCGCAACACGCTTCGTGGTGAAGCGCCGCTGTTCAGCGCGCGGTTACTCGACGGGAGTCCGGTATCCATGCAGGGTTTTCGTGGCCGGCCGCTGTTGTTGCAGTTCTGGGCGACCTGGTGCCCCGTCTGTAGTCTGGAACAGGGCAGTATTGATGCCATCGCCCGGGATCATGCCGTGTTGTCGGTGGCGATTGATGATGCTTCTGCCGACGAGATCCGGGAGTGGATGTCAGGGAAGGGTGTATCCTATGCCGTGATACCTGATCCGTCAGGGCAGATATCCGCCCGGTTTGGTGTGCAGGGGGTTCCGACCAGTATGATTATCGATGCCAGCGGCATTATCCGCTTTGTGGAAGCGGGTTATACGACAGAGACGGGTCTGCGCCTGCGGCTCTGGTGGGTGGGTATATGAAAGATGCAGGCCATGAAGTCATGGTTGCCATAGACAGCATTTGCGCACTGGGCTGTGAGTTGGTCACGGCCTACATACAGGCGTTGCAGGCGGGCGATTCCCGCCCCGAGTATGCCGGGCTCGATGCAATTCAACGCGCGAAGCTGTTGCACGAACTGCAACTGATCATGTCGATCTACGAGGAAAAGGGTGGCTAGCTGGCGCGTGCGGCGCGTTTGCGCTCGATTTCCAGCAGCATTTTCTTGCGCAGGCGGATGCTGTCCGGTGTGACCTCGACCAGTTCGTCATCGTCGATAAATTCCAGCGCCTGTTCCAGTGTCATGCGTATCGGTGGCGTCAGCAGGATCGCTTCGTCGGTACCGGAGGCGCGCACGTTGGTCAGCTGCTTGGCCTTGAGCGGATTGACCACCAGGTCATTGTTGCGCGAATGGATGCCGACCAGCATGCCCTCGTAGACGATTTCACCCGGGCTGACAAACATGCGCCCGCGTTCCTGCAAATTGAACAGTGCGAAGCCGAGTACCTTGCCCTTGCCGTTGGAGATCAGCACGCCGTTGGCGCGTTTGCCAAACTCGCCTTTTTTCAGTGGCGCGTAGTGGTCGAACACGTGGTAGAGCAGGCCGCTGCCCTGGGTCGCGGTCAGGAACTCGGTGCGGAAGCCGATCAGCGCACGTGATGGCACAATGAAATCCAGTCGTACCCGGCCCTGCCCGTCAGGGACCATGTCTTTCAGGTCGGCGCCGCGTTCCCCCAGTTTCTCCATCACCGTGCCCTGGTGTTTTTCTTCCACGTCCACGGTGAGCTGTTCGAAGGGTTCCTGCCATTGGCCATCGATCTCGCGCTGGATGACTTCCGGGCGCGAGACGCCCAGTTCGTAACCTTCGCGGCGCATGGTTTCGATCAGGATCGACAGGTGCAGTTCGCCACGCCCCGAGACCTTGAATTTGTCCGGATCAGCAGTGTCTTCGACGCGCAGGGCGACGTTGTGTACCAGTTCGCGCTCCAGCCGCTCGCGGATCTGGCGCGAGGTGACGTACTTGCCTTCCTGCCCCGCGAAGGGGGAGTTGTGGACCTGAAAGGTCATGCTGACCGTGGGTTCATCAATGGCCAGTGGGGGCAGGGCCTCAACCCGGGCGGGGTCGCACAGGGTATCGGAGATGCCCAGCGCGTCGACCCCGGTGAAGGCGATGATGTCGCCGGCACGTGCTTCGGGAACTTCCACGCGCTCAAGACCGAGGAAACCGAATATCTGCAGCATGCGCGCATTGCGCTGTTTGCCATCCGGGGCCAGCACAGTGACCGGGGAGTTGGCCTTGATCGTGCCACGATTGATGCGCCCGATACCGATAACACCGACATAGCTGCTGTAGTCGAGCGAACTGACCTGCATCTGAAACGGCCCTTCCATGTCGACAGCCGGTGCAGGCACCTTGTCTACAATGAGCTGGAATAGCGGTGTCATGTCACTGTCGTCCGCCTCCATCTCCATGCGCGCAAAGCCCTGCAGTCCGGAGGCATACACAACCGGGAAATCCAGTTGCGCGTCGCTGGCGCCGAGTCGGTCGAACAGGTCAAAGGTCTGGTCGAGCACCCAGTCCGGACGGGCGCCGGGTCGGTCGATCTTGTTGATGACCACAATCGGGCACAAGCCCTGCTCCAGTGCTTTTTGCGTGACGAAGCGGGTCTGTGGCATGGGACCTTCCACTGCATCGACCAGTAACAGCACGGAATCGACCATGGACAGTACGCGTTCTACCTCGCCGCCGAAATCGGCGTGACCGGGGGTGTCCACGATATTGATGCGATAGTCCTGCCACTTTATCGCCGTGTTCTTGGACAGGATCGTGATGCCGCGTTCGCGTTCCAGATCGTTGGAATCCATAACGCGTTCGGGAGTGACAGCGCGCTCATCGAGCGTACCGGACTGGGACAGCAACTGGTCGACCAGGGTGGTTTTCCCATGGTCAACGTGGGCAATTATGGCAATATTACGCAGACGTTCGATCACAAACACATACTCGACGGGTAAAAAGGCGAGAATTATACCCGATTACAAAGCACAAGGGGGCGGCTAAATGTTTTACCAGTCATCCATGCAGGTAGCGACGCGGGGCCGGGGTATTTACTCCCTGAGCCGGGATATCGGGCAGCAGCTCCGGGAGTCTGATATTCGAGCCGGAATTTGCCTGATATTTCTGCACCATACCAGTGCTTCGCTGATACTGTGCGAAAACGCGGATCCGGAGGTGCGTGCCGACCTGGAGCGCTTCATGGAGAGGCTGGTTCCTGACGGTGATCCGCTGTTCCGGCATGTGGACGAGGGGCCTGATGACATGCCGGCGCATGTGCGCAGCATCCTGACCTCGAATTCACTCAGCGTGCCGGTGTCGGACGGCCGCTGCGACCTGGGGACCTGGCAGGGGATCTATGTCTGGGAGCACCGCCAGGCGCCCCAGCGCAGGCGGGTTACGCTGACGGTGTACGGTGAGTAGCCTGTTCTTCGGTGTACAGGCTGTCCAGATTGGGTACCCGGGGCGTGTCGCCGAGCAGGGCGTCCGTGTTCAGTTCGTCGTCGATGCTGTCGGTTTCCGCGTCCGAGAATGCCTCTGAAACAGCATTATCGCTTGCAGCGGTGTCGGCACCCGGTGCGCTGTCGAGTCTGGTCTGCTGCGGGAGATCCAGGCGCGGTGTACTGACCGGGTCCTGGCAAAGGACCTCGGAGCCCCTGGCCAGGTGTTCGTAAACATTGCGGTAGCTGTCTGTCATGGCCTGTACCAGTTCCGATGTTTTGCGGAAGTGCTGGCCGACCTGATCGCGGTAGTCGTCGAGTTCCTGCTGCAGCTGGTCGAGCTTTTCCTGCAGCTCGATGGCGCGGCGGCGGTTGCTGCCCGCCATCAGATAGGTAAGCCCTGCGCCGCAGCAAGCCCCAGGACAAAGGTGATCAAACCTGTCGCCCACACCCAGTTCGAACCGATACCGCTCACCATGAATGTCGCTCCATACCGCCTGCCTGCAGTATAACGGGGATCGGGTGGCGGTGAACAGCAGTAGTGACTTTATTGTCGGAAATCATGGGCTATACTCAAAACAGTCATAGTGATAGCTATCCTGATACCCGTTATCAGGCAGGGAAGGTTTAACGTTCCGGTCATTCAGAAGCCCGTGCAGGGTTCGCTGCCGGAGGAACAGGAGGTTGGGCATAATAATGAAATCGATCTATGTGGGAAATATTTCCTTTGAAACCACGGGTGAAGAATTACGCGACCTGTTTTCAGCGCATGGTGACGTCAAGTCCGTCAAATTAATAAATGATCGGGATACTGGAAAGCCTCGCGGTTTCGCTTTCGTGGAAATGGACGACGATAGCGCCGAGGTCGCTGTTACCGCTACCGACGGGGTTGAATTTGCGGGGCGTAACCTGAAGGTGAACCTGGCCAAGCCAAGGGGTGTGTGGCGAATGCGGAGACCGCGTCACTGACGCGGTTGCCCCGGCGCCGGGCCGGTTACTGTGGCTGAACGGCATTGCGCGGCCGGCCGTGCAGAAATGCCTCGATATTCCCGATGGTCTCGGTCAGCAGCCGTTGCCTGGCAGCCTGGCTTGCCCAGGCAATATGCGGGGTGACGATCAACCGCGCTGACCGGTAAGCAAGTAACGGGCTGGATTCCCCGGGGGGTTCCTGTCGCGCCACATCGACTGCGGCGGCAGCAATCTGCCTGTCCTGCAAGGCGTGTACCAGGGCCTGCTCGTCGACAATCCCGCCGCGGGCGGTGTTTACCAGGATGGCGCTGTTTTTCATGCGCGCAAACTCGCTTGCGCCGATCAGGCCCCGGGTCTGCTCGGTAAGCGGGCAGTGCAGACTGATAACGTCCGCGCCGGCCAGCAGTTCCTGCAGGGGAACGCGGTCGGGTAGTTCCGGCCCGTGCAGACGCTGTGCGACCCGGACCTGCATGCAAAAAGCCCGGGCCACTCTTGCGACTGCCTTCCCCAGTACGCCGTAGCCGACGATCCCCAGGGTCTTTCCCGACAGTTCGCTGATGGTTTTGTCGAACAGGCAGAAATGCGGGCTTTGCACCCAGTTACCCGTGTGAACGCGTTCCCGGTAACCGTCCAGCTGTCGTACCAGTGTAAGCAGTACAGCGAAGACGTGCTCGACAACGGAAGCCGTGGCATAGTCGCGCGCATTACTGACGACAATACCGGCCCGGGCGGCCGCATCCAGTGCGATGTTATCCGTACCGGTCGCCGCGACACAGATCAGGCGCAGTTGCGGTGCAGCGCTGATATGTTCCGGTGTGATACAGACCTTGTTAGTGACAACGATATCGGCATGCCGGATACGCTGCATCACCTGGTCGGGCAGGGTGCTGCTGTGGAATTTCCAGTCGGGCAGGCAGTTGCGCAGGGGTGCAAGATCCAGATCCTGCGGGTTCAGGCTATCGAGGTCCAGGACGACTGCGCGCATGGACAGGGGGCTAGCGTCCCAGCAGGCCGGCCTTGAGCCTGCCATCCGCGGGATGGTCGCCAATCCAGACTTTCAGCAAGGCGCCAAAGAAATCCTCACCCTGGATGGTCCCCAGTACCTTGCCGTTTATGCTGAGGGTGGTCCCCCTATTCGGCATAAAGTCCATATGCACAATGTCACCCGCGCGCAGGTCGGGAAACAGGTCGTTGAACTGTTGCAGGCGTTCTTCGAGTTGTTTGAACTCCGCATCGGTGACATTGGCCCTGAATCCTTCCCGCCACCCGCTGGTGATCTTTTCCGCTTCGACCTTTTTGTAGAGCATGATCATTTGCATGCTCGCGGGGCCCGTGGCGGCGACCAGCTCCACGGCGTTGTTGCTGGTCTTGCCCGTATAGAGTGCCCCGACATAAATCCTGAAAAAAAACTTGCTGCGCACACCGGCACCGTTCAGTGCCAGGGATTCGCCGCCAAGCTGGTACTGGTCCGCGAGTTCGACCCCGGCGATTTTTGTGCCGGCCTGGGCAAGTACGGACGTGGTGAGCAGGCCGATATACAGGAGAGACTGAAACAGGGTTTTCATGGGGAGGACTCCTTCGGGTGTTCAGGTGACCGGGCGACTGTGCATATTATCATGGAGTGTCAGCCGGGTCGGCGTCGTCGTGAGTCTCCGGCCGGTCGGGATGTTACTGTCGGGAACTGGAACGAAGGCGGGGTGTCTATACTGCTTAACATTGCTTTATGACCGGGCGAAGTCCGGATGTCAGTACTGCGGCGATAGAGGGATGCCGGTTAGTATTGCATGTGCCCCCCGCAGTGCGGAGAGCTGTAACAACGAGTCGACCAGAGGATGACGATACTTTTGATATAGCTCAACAAGTGAATGAGTGTACAGGTATAAAGTTAGAGCAGGAGGGGACGATAAGGCCACGAAGGATCGTAATAACCACCACAGGAGAGGATGTCATGGAACATCGGTGCAGCGTTCGCAAGCCAATAGAATTTCAATTGCTCCTGTACAGGCAGGGGCTTCCGGTACAGAGTGCGGTCAGCAGGGATCTCGGCCTGGGTGGCATGTTTATCAATACCGGCGCCTGCAGCTGGCGCAGGAACGAGCGCCTGGAAATCGAGATTCTGGGGTCGGGCGGCAAGCCGGAAATGAAATTGCCCGCCGTGGTGGTGCATCATTCCATGCGCGGAACCGGTGTTGAATTCGATGCCGTCAGTGACAAACAGCGGCGTACCCTGCGTGCCTGGTTGTACGGTGGCCAACCGGAAACCGTCGTGGAATCACCCGCCCGCGCTGTAGCCTGATGCCACTCGCGCCGGTCCGCTAGTCTGCGGGCCGGTGCCTGATAATCTCCCCGCGTTGCAACGGGAACCCGTTGCCTTCATTTTTGAGCCTGTAATAGCGTTGCAGTGTCTCGGTCATCACCGGGAAAGCGAGCTGCTCCCAGGGAATCTCGTGTTCCTCGAATAATTTACACTGCAGGCTTTCCCGTCCCGGGGAGTAGATGCCGTCACATAGCCTGCCTCGATAAAGCAGATAAACCTGGCTTATATGCGGAATGCTGAATATGCTGAAAAGGCCGGCGATATCTACACGCGCCCCGGCTTCTTCCTGCGTTTCGCGCAGCGCTGCCTGTTCGGTGGTTTCACCGTTTTCCATGAATCCGGCAGGCAGCGTCCATAAACCATAGCGGGGCTCAATGGCGCGTTTGCACAGCAGGATGCGACCTTCCCACTCGGGGATGCAGCCGGCCACGATATTGGGGTTCTGGTAATGGATGGTCTGGCATGCGTCGCAAACATATCGTTCACGGTTATCGCCATCGGGTATGCGGAGTGTCACGCTTGCGCCGCAACTGCTGCAGAATTTCACACGGTTTCCTGTTCAGACATTAATAGACCCAGCATGGTTTTGCCGTCCGTTATCTCGCCATTATGTACCCACTCGAGCGCCTGATGGAGCTCGATCCAGTGAATCTCGATAATCTCGTGCGGGTGGTGGCTGGTCGCGGTGCCGGAGAGATTACGTGCCCGGTACAGGTAAATACGCTCGTCACAGAACCCCGGGGTGCTGAGAAAACTGCCCAGCATTTTCCAGTCCTCCGCGACCAGGCCGGCTTCCTCCTGCAGTTCGCGCTGTGCGGTGTGCTGCGGTGACTCCGGCCTGTCTATCTTGCCTGCCGGCAGTTCCCACAGCCAGCCACCGGCGGCGTGCCGGTACTGGCGCAGCAGGCAGACGCGGCTGTCATTGTCCAGCGCCACAACGGCTGCCCCGCCGGGATGGCGCACGACTTCCAGCTGCATCGTCTGCCGGTTGGGCAGCGTGACATTTTCCAGCCCGAGGTCTACGACCTCACCTTTATAGATTGTTTTCCTGACGCTCATTCGTTACTCCCGGGGACCATAGACGGCCAGGGTCTGCCCGGCGCCGGCGGGCGCACGGGTATCAAGGTACATGGCCTGCAGCGGCATGCGGATCGCCGGGTCCAGTTGCGTACCGTGCACAAGGGTATCGAATGCCGTGCCGCCCAGCAGGCAGTGCGCCGTTGTGTGGTACAGGCGGTCCAGCGCATTGCCCTGCAGCAGCGTGTGCAGCACCGCAGGGCCGGCAATGGCATAGATGCTTCGATAGCCGAGGTCTGCCAGCCTGTCCCTGAGTACAGAGGCATCGACGTGGCTGCCATTACCGCAGGTGACAATCCGAACCGGTGACGTTGCCTTGATCACGGCAAGTTTTTCGCGCTCCGCGGCTGCACCGGTGAGCAGGAAAATCCTGCGGTCCCCGTACTGGTTCAGTGCCGTTGCCGGGATATCCAGGCTGGCGCTGAAAACAGCGATATCGGGTTGCGGCGCCAGGCCCCGTGCCTCGCGCCAGGCGCGCAGGTCTGCGAATTCCGGTGCTGAGCCAATGGGGAGTTCCGCCTGCGCTTCGTGATCGCGGACCTGGCGGAAGTAGCGGGCACTGGTGATGATCAGGTCCGCGTGCGCCGCGAGTTCCTGGAACAGGCGCCAGTCGCGGGCATTGGCGATTGCCGGGGGTACCTGGCCGGTGCTGCGGCCGGGGCCCGGCACGGCAATCCGGCCGTCCAGGCTGGAAATAAAATTACTGTAGATGAAAGGCTGTTTACCGGCAGCGGGCAGCGCTGATTCATTCAGGTACAGGCCGTTGAGACGATGCTTCCGGCCGGGATCGGGATACAGTTCGAGTATGTCTTCATCCATGCAGTGATCCTAACCTTTTCCTGCGCGTATAAAAAAGGGCTGTCGTGATGACAGCCCTCTGGCAGGGATCGATTCGGGGCCGTGTTGCGGGATTCAGGCGACCTGTTCCTGCGAGCTTTTCGTCTTGTAGTCGGAAATAGCGGCCTTGATGGCGTCCTCGGCGAGCACCGAGCAGTGTATCTTGACGGGCGGCAGCGCCAGTTCTTCCGCGATTTCGCTGTTCTTGATTTCGCTGGCCTGTTCCAGGGTCTTGCCCTTGACCCACTCGGTCAGCAGCGAGCTGGAGGCGATAGCCGATCCGCAGCCGTAGGTTTTGAAACGGGCGTCTTCGATAACACCGTTGTCGTTGACCTTGATCTGCAGTCGCATGACGTCACCGCACGCAGGTGCGCCGACCATGCCGGTTCCCACGCTGGTGTCGTCCTTCTCGAAGGCGCCTACATTGCGCGGGTTCTCGTAATGATCCAATACCTTGTCACTGTATGACATGAGCTACTCTCCGGAAACGGTTTATACGGCTGGTCAGCTCAGGCAGCTGAGGACTGCTGGAAACCTGGCGCGAACGGTGTGCTACCGGTTTCGCCGCTGGCCGAATCGCTATCCTGATTGACCACTTCGGCCAGAGTCAGGCCGTTCAGGTAATCGTAGATACGCGAACTCAGCTGGTTCCACATAATCACGCTTTGCGGCCATTCTTCGCCGGGTATGCGCTCGCGCCGCGCCGGCATGGCGTCGTCGACCGCGCTGAGGATTTCTGCAACGGTGATTTCGGTTGCAGGACGGCGCAGGCAGTAGCCGCCGCCGGGACCGCGCATGCCGGTAACCAGGCCGTGGTTACGCAGGCGGGCAAACAACTGTTCCAGGTAGGAAACCGATATGGACTGCTCGACCGATATGTCCGCAAGCGTGACCGGTCCGCTGCTGTGACGCAGTGCTAACTCCATCATGGCTGTAATGGCATGACGACCTTTCGTTGATAATTTCATGATTCGCCTCATCTGACTCCCAGGCACGACACGGATGTGTGCGTCCTCGTATTCATGAACCAGGGTGTAATGATAATAATACTTGACTCTTTTAGTCAAGTATAAATCGCAGGGAACCGCTATTTGCCGCCCGCGAGGAGTGCGGGCGGGTAGCGTAATACCTGTAGAAGGTATGGGGTATCAGGCCTGTTTCAGGTGTTTTCGTCAAGCCGCCAGACGTCGGGCGAGGTCTTCCAGTTCGTCGGACTTGTCAAATAATTGATCTGCCGTATCAATAACTTGCCGCTCTGTCAGGCCCAGCATTTCAAGACAGAAAGGGGGCAGGCCGGGTTTGTCGGCTTCGCCCAGACCGTGCATGGCAAGCGCCCGGTTGGCGATAAGCACGAGCTGTGGGTAGGCGGCGTGCTGGTCCCAGTAATCCTCGTCATGGTGATGGCGAACCGCTACCACCAGTTCCTGTGGCAGGCCCCAGGCCTCCATCAGCCAGGCTCCGATCTGGTCGTGGGTCACGCCCAGAACGTGTTTTTCCAGTTCGCAGGTCGGCATGTCCGGGTTGGCCTGGGCGAAGCGGTTGAGAATGAAAAATTCCGGTTGAAACGTGTGGCCGAGCACCAGCCGGCCCAGGTTCTGGAGCAGACCGGCGAGATAGGCGGTGCCGCGGGGCGGTTGCAGTTTCTTCGGCAGTTGCTGTGACAGCTGTTCGACCAGGCGCCCGGCGTAGACGGAGTGTTTCCAGAACGCATCCAGGCCAAACGGGCCGTCCTGCGGTACGCGCAGGGATTTGCCGATGGAAAAACCAAGCGCGAGATTCAGGACGTATTCGAAACCCAGCACGCGCGCGATCGCGGTCTGCAGGTTGCTAATACTGCCGGCATATCCATACAGTGATGAGTTGGCGTAGCGCAATACCTGGGCTGAAAGCCCCGGGTCCTGTTCGATGATGTCGGCCAGTTGGCGCGCGTTGGCGCGTGGGTCGGCAGCCAGTTGCAGGATCCGTGCGGCGGTTGCCGGCAGGGCGGGCAGTTCGTGGAATTCCTCGATGTCCCGCTTGACGCGGGCCGGCGTGAACTGATCGACGACATGGGACAGCGAATGATCGATATCACTGTAATCTGCGCGCAGCGTGGCAGCGGGGCGGGAAAACCGGCCGCCCAGCGGATCCCCGAGCAGCTCGTGGTAAGTGGTGCGCGACATCTGCACCAGGAACAAGGTGCTGATGGTGGCGGACGAGATCCAGACCGGCTTCGGCCGCACCGGCCGGCTCTTCTGCTGCGACCACGAGGACGTGAGGCCCGACATGTACATCCTCGGCAAG
>JBHHXO010000083.1:0-12896 GCA_046757125.1 Thiogranum sp. | reverse complement strand
GCTCGAGCACAAGCAGGGCTGGCTGCTCGAGGCCCTGGCCAGCCTCGGCCAGGTCGAGCCCGAGCGAGTGCTCGAGCCGATCACCGGGCCCGAGTGGGGCTACCGCCGGCGCGCCCGGCTCGGGGTCAGGCACGTGCCGGGAAAGGGCGGGGTGCTGGTCGGCTTCCGCGAGCGCCACTCGCCCGGCAGGGTGGCCGAGATCGAGCGCTGCCGCCCGTATTTCATTGGGTTGCTTGGCGAGCGTTATGGCTGGGTGCCGGATGTGATTCATCCGGAACTGACCGATGCCCAGCCCTGGCTTGAGGAACACCGTGGGAAAAGCGTCACCGACCTGGAAATCCAGCATGGCGTGCTGGAAGATCCGGCCATGGACGGGATCGCCTTTTTCTACTTCCGCGATCCGGAGACTTCACGACAGGTCGAGGCGGAACTCGCCAATGACCCGGGCTATCAGCCCGAGCCGGAAAGCGCCAGATCAAAGCTCGAATACCTGAAAAAACGTATCGAGGATTCAGGTGCTCCACTGCGTGAAGACTATCCCGATGCCAGGACCCTTGGTCGGTGGATACTCGAAGACCTGTGGGCGGTTATCGATCGCCGTTTCCCGGAAGATCAGAAACCCACAGCCCTTGAACGTATCCGCATGGATCATGAGGCCTTCGCCGCTGTGCGCAGAAAGGTCTATATCGGCCGCTCGGAATACTACGAGCAGCTGAACAAGCATGCGGCTGGCGATGGTCCGCCACTGGTCCTTCTCGGCGAGTCAGGCTCCGGAAAATCTGCACTGCTTGCCAATTGGGGCGAACGCTATCGGAAGCAATACCCGGATGACTTTCTGCTGCTGCATTTCATCGGCAGCACCGCCGACAGCGCTGATTACATCGCCCTCCTGCGCCGCATCATGCAGGAGATACAGGAGCGATACGAAGCACGGGGGCAGCGCGAGGCCGATGGTGTAATCCGTGATGTGCTCTCGAATCAAGCCGGCAGTGACGAGATTCCCGACGATCCGCAAAAGGTTATCGAAGACTTCCCGCTCTGGCTGGCCAGGGCCGGCGCCAGAGGCCGCTTCATCCTGGTTCTCGATGCCCTGAACCAGCTCGAAGACCGTTATAACGCTCCCGACCTGGGCTGGTTACCAACAGTATTCCCGGCCAATGTCCGCGTCATCCTTTCAACCCTGCCGGGGCGTTGCCTGGAGGCCCTGCAAAAGCGCGAGCTGGAAACGTTGCAGATCAAACCCATCGGGGAGGCAGAGCGCAAGCAGTTTATTCATGACTATCTGAAGCAATATCGCAAGGGACTGGATCAGGGCTATGCAGATCGTATCGCAGCCGCGCCACAATCCTCCAACCCTCTTTATTTGCGAACCCTGCTCGAAGAGCTGCGCATATTCGGAAAGCATGAGGGACTCCAGCAAAGAATTGCATATTATCTGGAGGTGGAAACGGTCGATGACCTGTTCGAGCGGGTTCTGGAACGCCTTGAAGAAGACTATGAGCAGGAACCGGAACACCAGGGGTTGGTGGAAAAGGTCATGAGCTTGCTGTGGGCATCGAGAAGGGGGTTGTCTGAATCCGAGCTGCTGGAGCTGATTGAACTGCCGCCAGCGGTCTGGTCGCCATTACATCTCGCCCTCGGGGAGTCCCTGATCAGTAGATCAGGGCTGCTGGGGTTTTTTCATGATTATCTGCGTCGTGCGATCGAAGGACGCTATCTGGGTACCGCCCCGGCCAGGGAGGCCGCACACTGGCGCCTTGTTCAATATTTTGAATCCCGAAGTCTGGATGACAGGTCTGCAGACGAGTTGCCATGGCAACTTGCGCGTATGAAATCGTTGGAACCTGAAATCGTTCAGGACCGGCTTGCATCCCACCTTGAAAGGCAGCTTATTGAAGGAAAGGCGGGATGTTTTATTGAGAAATACATGAGTGTAAATGACTGGTACCCGTCAATGGTTCAACTGTCCGGGTTGTTGGCAGATACAGAAAGACTCATGTTGGTCTGTAGGGGGCTGGTGCGTTTCGCAGGTGGAGCAACAACCAGCAAAGGATCAACAGCCATCATGGGTATAGGAACCGGCAGCCTGGCGACACTGGATATATTAAAGCGGCGAAGGATTATCGGTGCGAAACTTTTTGCAATAGACCGTGATCCGCAGGCACTGAATAATTGCCTGGTCACACACAAGGTATCCTTGCCGATGGAAAAAATGCGCTTCTTCGGTTGGGGAGGTGTTCATCATGGTGGGGCCGATTACAATCGCCTGGCAGCGATCGGAGTCGGAGATCAGCTTGTGCGACGCTTTCGGTCTATCGGGAAGGCGGTTGTTGTGTGTACTCTTGGTGGTTTTACTGGAATGGGTGCAGTTCCGGTGGTGGCGGGTATTCTGGTAGAGATGGGAATTAAGGTATCTGTCGTCGTGCAACTTCCATTTGGTTTTGAGGGTGAAAGGCGAAGTATGAATGCCATGCGCTGTGTGGATAGCATTGAGAAAATAGCAGGAGCATTAGAGGTTTTGTCCGCGGACGAATTTGTTATAGACAAAAGTCAGCCTTTCCAGGAGGTGCTGGCATTGCTGAACCAGGCTCTGGCGAGCAGGGCGCTCGCATATCTTTCATAACGTGGTTCGGCCGGTATGCCCGCAGACCTCCGGACAGAAAACCTTATCGCGAGTTTCCTGATACTCGCAGACTGCGATACTTCAACCAGTATCGCAAAAATCCTCGATCGTCTGGATGACTGGCAGGTTCGGAATGATCGGCATTTCGGGATCGATCGCGAAGATATTCGCATTGCGATGATCTGCCTGTTCCGGGATGAGCTTCGACTGCCCGGAATGCCTGATGCGTTTGAAGAAATCAGCAATAATCTCCCCCTGGCCGACTGCATCCTGCCCATACTCGAGTTCGGGAGCATCTATTGTAACGATGAAAGCTCCCACTGGTATAGAAAGGACGCGATCCGTGGATTATTCGGGCGCGGTGAACGACGATCGTTTCGAAATCACGAGATGTGCAAATATTTCGCTCGTTCGGAGAACCACGACCCTGACAAGATTGCAGGATTGTTACGCAGGTTTTGTATAGAGCCGGAGTCGATGATGGAATGGTCCCGCCCCGGGGAGAGCAGTTAATTGTCCGTCATAAGGAGAGGCCGGTGGCGCTCGACCTGAGCACGATGGAACGGGCCGTTCTCGGCGCCCTGATTCGGAATAACGACCAGTTTACCGGTATTAGCGCGCTGATCAGCGAGGCCGATTTTTTGCACCCGGCACATCGCATAATATTCAGGTCGATTGTTGAGCTTGCAGCCGGCGGCTACCCTTTTGATGTCATCGCCGTCACCGAGTGGCTGGATAAGCATCAGCTGTTGGACGAGGCTGGAGGGCTTCGTTTCGTTGGGTTGCTGAATGTGGCGATGCCGACGAGTCCGGATATTAATGCGTGTGTCAGGCAAATCCATAATGCCGCGCGCTTGCGTGCAATGAAGGATGAGGCAAACCATGGAGATGGTCCGAATGAGCTGTAGAATTCAGCCGCACCCGAATTCGGGGGCAGCGATCTATTTTTTCTGCAATTCATCACACATGCTGATCATGGCCTTGATGCTTTGCCGAATATCTTCGTCAATTGATGAATCCTGCGTTGCTTCCACCACCTGTTCAAGGTAGCCCGGCCGGCCTTCCGCCAGGAAGGTCTTCGCCGCCCGTATGGCGACGTAGCTGTCATTGTCACGCAGTGCGTTTACAAGGGCTGTCTCGGCGCGGGACGATTCGTCACCATAGAGAGACCATGCCAGTTTCTCGATGGCTACAAGTTTACGCGTTCGATCGCCGGACTCCAGCGCGGACAATAACCCGTCCACATCCCAGGTGTTAAGATCGTTATGTGCATCGAACTGTTCCTTGCCCGGAAAATTCGAAGTAAGCCCGGAGAGTTTTTTATCGAACGTCGGCTCCGTTGTGGTCTCTTCTCGCCCGGCTGCTCCGGCATTCGGCCCGGGTAAATTGTTCACCTGCAACCCGGGGCAACGATGCAGGCCGGTGTCGGTAGCGGCGAGGTCGGGCACTCCTTCCTCCGGGGGCAGTGTCTCCACGAAAAGTTTTCGATCGAACTTCCCCTGACAGGCAGGGCAAACATACTCGATCTGACAAAAGAGCAGTGACTCGCTTATTGGCCAGCATGCCGCGCTACTGGTTGAGAAGCCCGGGAGCAAAGCCACGGGGAGATTGCCGTGGCGGGACTCGTCAACTACGATGTCCAGCAGGTCGCGAGTCAGCGGCGCATCCGGAACGTGATTCGCACCGCAGGCGCGGCACTCCCACAGGCGGTGATTGCCTGCGGATGCCAGGAGGTTTTTGAAGGACGTCGGCCAGTAAGCCGGCCATAGGTCGGCTCGCGTCAGAAGCAGGAGATCCCAGTTCTGCTGGCGGTCGAGGTACTGCAATACGAGTGTAAGAAGGCCGGCGGTCGAGATGTGTCTCTGTAAGGCATCGGCTGACACAAGCTCCAGGCGCCCAGTGAATTCCTTGTTTAGTTTCAGGGAACAAGATTCGCCGTTTCGTGCAATCTGAAACGGGTTTGCCCAATATGGCCCTGGACCCGGGGGCATTGCAATGTCTGCCTGACGCCAGTCAACAGGCCAGAAGACATGCCCGAGTTGCCGGCCATTTTCATGACTGGTGCCGTAAAAGCCCGGGGATTCGGGTTCGACTGCCAAGGCGACGTCCAGCGCCGCATAAAGCAGGTTCAAGGGGTCTTCAACAGCATTGCCGGGGTTGCCGGCGAATTCGACCACGATGTGCTTCAGTCGACCCTCAGGCAACTCGTCTATGGTGCATCGCACTTTAAGGCGGCGCATCCTGAATGGAACCTCGATAACGGGAAGTGATGCCGCATCTATTCCTGCCATCGGATCATGTTGCCCGATCCGGCGAGTCACCGCAGCGGCACGTATTGCCCCCGCTTTATCGAGTAGCGCTTCCTCCACCCGTTTATCCGTCGGGTTATGCCACAGGGTTACAATCTCGCCGTGTACTGATCCGGGCCAGGCTGTTCCGGAGCCGGATGACGGGGAACTCGCCCCGGGAGCGGTTTTGTTTCCAAAAAGCCGTTTCCAAAACATCTATAACATCCCCCTTGTTGTATCAGTCCTGTTTTGCAATGCGTGTTCCCGGCCAGTCCTCTTCGGCACACGGGTGAATGTGATTGTCGCCTCTCCGGGGCCGCCGGCTATTCCGGAGTTCGATCAGTTGTCGGTGACGGTTTCACCGTTGAATATGCGTTCCATCCCCGCTTTAAGATTACCATTCTTATCCAATACGCCCCAGTGTGCACCTTGCGGTCCTTCGTAGTCTGCCCTCCAGGCTTCATCGTAGGATTCGAAGTGGAAATATTCCAGTCCAGCCATACACAGTGCCAGGCACCCGAGCCAGGCCCGCACGACCCGGTATTGTTCAGTGCGGGTATACAGCGGTCAGGTTTTCTTCCGGTGATGGTTGAGTCAACGGTCGGCCCCGCATGAGTCGGATATGATGGTTCCTGAATTCTATGTAGGGGGTTGAAAAATACTATAGAGCAACCCGGTCGGCGGGTTAAGCAGCTCGAACCTGATAACCCCGCCGGATAGTACCGGCTGTGCCGGGCCAGGACGCAGTTTGTGTTGCTATGTGTTAGCATATTGACTTGCGGCGCAGAAGCAGTGCAAGACTGAAACGACGAACATCATGGATGAAAAACAGATAACAACCATTCAGCGCTTCGTTAAGCAATACACGGCAGAGAACACCGCGTTTAACCGGGTCAACCCGAAGCATTTCGATGCATTGGTTGATGCAGTTCGTCGTGTGCTTCAGGAAAATTCAGCGGACGCCGGATCAGATGCCGGGCTGTATCGAATCGTTGCGCTCTGCCTGCTCGGCCCCTCGCACCCGCTGCCACCGGAAGACATCCAGGAACAGTTCCAGCAGGTCACGGAACGGTATCTTGGCGATCGATGTGCGCGCATTCTTGAGTTTGCGGTGGCTTTCGGGTGTGGGAAGTGGCGTGTGCAGGACCCCGTAAAGGGTGCCTGGTACGATGCGTGGGAGAAAGCTATTGGTGCGCTTGGGCGTGCCATGGAACCCGCGGTGAGAGAGGTTAACCAATGGTTGTCGGACTGTATTTCCTGTCCCGGTTATCCGAAACGCGAATTCTGGGACAGGCACAGCAAAGGCATGGCACTGGACGCGCGGGATGTCATTGAAAGCGATGCCGTATACCTGGCTTTTCGGCTTGTTGATCCGGTAAGGCCACTACACATAGACCAGGGCCAAATTCTGCGCATTAGCTGTACAGAGGAAGGTGCTGAAATCTGCACTGAAGGCCGCGATGGCATGGACTGGGTTCCCATCGGCGGCAAGCTGGTCTACGAAACAGTCGCGCCGGTTAAAATTACCAAACGGCCGGATTCCGGCGGGAAAGGACAGCGCGACCTGGCGAGCGGCGTGCGTATCACTGTCCTGGCAGTCGATAGCGGGACCCGTGTGGAATTGTCCAACAAGCTGTCCAGGTTGTCGCTCAAGCCCGGGGAGTCGGCGGAGTTGTGCGGGGAGGCTCATCTTTTGCGTTCGATATGCACCTGCGGTCACGAAAAGTGTTCCCAAAAGCATCGCCTGGACGCCTGGGAACCGTCTCCTAAGATCACGCTCTGGTCGTATGCTGCCTCGGCGGTCAAGGGGCCGCACCCATTGCGGGTGAACTCTTTTATTACCGGTATGTATTATAGCGTCCTCTCCAGGGAGGGCGGTTTTCCGGGTATGCGGGTTCGTGTGGCGCAAGTGGAATTCAAGGTTTGCCAGACGCAGGGTTGCGCGGAATCGGACAGGGCATTCAGATTTGAAGGTGAGCGATGTCCCAAATGCAGAATGCCCGGTCTGCCGAATATAACCCGAAGGGTTGCCGTTCCCTGGCTGATCGTAATATCCGATGCAGAGCAGTACAGAAGAGTCGTACGTTACCGTTGCGCTGATTGCGATAACCTTAGTGAAACTCCCGGCTGTCCGCTATGCAATGCTGAATTGAACGCGCACAGGCCCACGCATGTCTGGGTGAACTGTTTTCCCGAGCGCCTTGGGATAGACGAGCTGGAAACGCGGAATCGTTATCCGGGCAGACAGGATGATGCTGGGCAGACCGGAGGTAGCCATGCCAGCCAGTAGCGGTCAGTTGCGCGGGTATCCGGTGATCAGGGAGGTGGCGAAACTGCTCGATGGCCTGGAGTTCACGACGCCGGATGGCGCAATGGTGCGCGGTGATCGGGTGCGAATTACGATCGACCCGCGCTGGGAGGACGAAGCCGGCGCGTACCGTGTTTTGATCACCTGTTACGTGCCTGACGGGCAGCATGTCGACTGGGCGCGTATGCCGGTCCGTGTCAGGCCGGTGGAGGGGGCCACGGGGCCGACCTTTATTGCCCGGCTTAACCATAACGGTCAGGCCGTCATCAAGTATCTGCCCCGGGGGCAGTATATTCTGTCTTCGGCAACGAGCTATTACGCTGACGATGAACCGCTTGTCTACCCGCCAGACGCTGGAGAACAGCGAGTCGAAACGCTGGCAGCCGCTGCTGAAGGGTCGAAAGCCCCATGGCCCGAGCAACCGGCGAGCTATGTAAGCAATGACGCGCAGCTTGTTGCAACCCCGGAGCTTCTGCCGGGTGGACGCTTTGCCATTACCTTTGAGTCTACGGACGAAGCGATGGATAAGGCGAATATTGAATTTGCGTTCGTCGGCGAAACGGGCCGGGTGGAATTCAGTGATCACGTGGTACTGTCCAGGACAGCGCAGGGCAAGTTATGGCTGGCACGCTGGGAAGGCGATATTGAAGTTCAACAACCCTGTTGTTTCATATTTTCATTTCATTAAGTACAGCAAAAACCTCTTCCCATCGTTTTTCTTTCGCAACGTACCGCTCGATAAAGGCAGGTTCTCCGGTAATGCCGGGGTCACGCAGTGCGAGGGCGCAAAGGTATTCGTGAATCGTCAGGTGAATAAAGAAATACGGCCGATGCTGGAATTCGGACGATGGCTTGTGGCCTCTTAGCAGACCGCTGTTTTCAGTAAAGTCCTTGAGCAAGGCGTTGGCCCAGGGGGCGGAACGCCCGTAACCCCTGTGTTCGAGTGCTTCCAGCATGGCACCGGTCAATTCGTTGCCGGTGAAGTTCAAACGATGCCGGGCGAACAGTATAAGCGCGGCGTGGCTCAAAATAGCGAGTTTGTCGTCGGCCGGGGGAGGTTCGGCCGGATAGTGCACGTCCACGCGCGCAGGCCGGTTGAGCATACGATCGACCAGTCGTTTATATAACCCGGTGCGCGAGCGCGGCGGGTCTTCCTCGCCGGTGTCATCGACGGAAAAGCAGATAATGGAGAGTATCAGCGGATTGGGTGACAGGGTTTTCAGCGCGTCGATATCATCCAGTGTACGAATCAGTGCTTCGCGGTCGAAGTCGTGTTGCGCGGGATATTGGCGGATATACTGATTGCGCTGCCTGGTGCTCAATGGCCCCAGCCAGTAACGTGAAAAGTCTGTCAGGTGATTCCTGTACGGTGCAAGGTTGACAGTACGGCAGGTTATGACGACCGGCATATTCGCATAGCCGCGCAGTTCAGCCTGTTTATCCAGAAACCACTGCTTGTCGTTCACTTCGTCGAGGCCGTCCAGCAGCAGGAGCACTTCGCCCTGCCGCAACCAGTTACGCCAGTGCCTGGCGGTCGGTGCGTTCTCGACCAGCCGGTCATAGTGGGCCGCAAGATAATCAAACAGGCCGGATTCCGGATGCGCCTTGTCCCATTGTTCCCAGGCGCGCAGTCGCAGGCGGGCGGGAACCAGCAGTCTGCTGAACAGGCGCCGGGTCGAGGCCAGCCAGGCAAGGTAAACGATCAGCGTGGTTTTTCCACTGCCGGGTGACCCGAGGAGCAGAAGGCGGGCAGGTTGCCCGGTTTCTTCAAGCACATCATCCAGATCGACGGCTTCATAGCACCTTTTGCGGCCGCGGGCTTCGTCTTCCCAGCGCTGGAGTTCAGAAATGTCCGGCAGTCCGCTGGCCACGCCATCTCCGGAATGACCGTCCCCCGCGGCCCGCAGCAAGGGCAGCATCTGGTAGTGGCTGTCGATATGTGCCTGTGTGCCGGACAGCCGGAATTCGAGTGAGCGGCAGTCGATCCCCTCATAACGCCGAATACCGCGACGGTGCTGCGAGTGGCTCAGCAATTGGGTGACAGCATGATGAACATTATCGGCTGCAATGACCAGGAGCGGTGAGAGTTCTCCCTGATATTTAGGCGGTACGTTGCCCTGACCTGAGGCAACCACAATGATATTCAGGTCCGCCAGTTCGACGGCGTCGGGGTCCAGCTTGTCCCATAGCCGGCTCACTGTCTGTAGCTCACCGTCATTCTTTACACAGGCACTGATACCCATACGCCTCAGATCGACGGATTCACCATCTTCGGGCTGATCGAGCAGCCACCTGAGGCCGAGTGCAAAGGCTGCACCCATGGATGGTCCGGTTAAATGTCCCAGGGGTTTGCCATCCAGTCGTTGCAGGGACCAGCGGATATCAGCCCCGTTCAGTTGTCCGGAAAAAAGTTCGGTAACGGTGTTTTCCGATGCCAGGAAGGCCCTGTCCCGGCAAAGGGAGAGCTCCGGTGCGGGGTAAACCGTCCCCTCGCCGTTTCTGACCAGTTCCAGTGTCAACCGGGCGGGAACGCCGTCGTCATCCCGGTTGACCAGGAGCGCGGTGAGTTCAACGCTGCGCCCGGCTTTGCGCATCGCTTGCTTGCACAGGTAACGACCGATATCGCATAGAAATCCGGCGGGGACACCGGCCGTTTTGGCCAGCGCGGGGATTTCCCGGTCCGGAAGGCTCCCGCCGCGCTCACAGACCCGCAAACCGAGCTGAAAAAAAGCGCGCAGAATAGCCGACTGGAGCCGCCTGGAATAATTATATTCGCAGTAGCGCACAGCAGAGCCTGTCGCATCATGGTCCAGCCAGTGCAGGAAGGCGGCCCGGCCCGTGGCGGGCTGCTCACGACAGGCGGCAACGGCTTCCTGACAGGCACGCAACCAGATGCCCTCCGGCCGCGTCAGTTCCCGCCACAGCCTTTGCCGCTGCGGCGCGGACCGGCAGTTCTCCCATTTGTCCCGGATTTCCCCCAAAAGCATGACGTCAGCCTGTTCCCGGCGGGCATTGCCCCGCAGCGACCGGCATTTTACTATCCTCAGGCCCCTACACAATTAATAGAACGGTTACGGGTTGAGTCCGATGGACAAGACGGCCTTATCGATTCTGCATGCGCACGTGCAATCGGCGCACACCGGCTTGCGGGCCGGCGGCGCGCCGTACTGGACGCATCCTTTGCGCTGTCACGAGCAACTGCTGAGGCGTTGGCGCGGGGCGCCGCCGGAGGCCGGGATTGCCATGCTGTTTCACGATACGCTGGAGGATATCGAGGGCGGAGAACACATCATACAGCGCGCGCTGGACGAGATTTACCCGATCTGTCCCATGATCGATCATGAAAAGGTATTTTCCCTGGTGCGCGACCTTACCACGCCCGGCGGCCTCCCCCGGGAACAGGCCATCGCACGGGTCGAGCGGCGCTTTTCCGGGGGAGCAGTGAATGCCGAAGCCTACTTGCTGAAGGCGGTGGACATATGCGACAACACGAGCGATATCCTGGACTGTCATGACAGACACCCCGGCAACGAAGACGTGCGGCGGCACCTGTCAACGGCCAGATTGAGGAAATATACCGGTTACATCAACGCGATCGGAAGGGGGGCATACCTTGATCGCGAGGCCGGCGGAATGCACGCCGACGGGTTGTGCGCGGCCATCGCGTCCGCGATCAGGGATGTGAAAACCAATCTCACGGCAATGGCCGGACTCCTTGGCGAGGATGCGCCGGTGTTTCCGCGATACGGATAACCCCCCGGACATAGAAGAAGACGGAGGCACGAATGCCCGCCACCCCCGCCTGGCATACCCGGCCGGTTTTCATCACCAGCACCTTCCGCGACATGCACGCGGAGCGGGACTACCTGCGCACCCATGTCTTCCCCGAACTGGAGGAACGGCTGAGGGCGCGGCGGACCCACCTGGAGCCCGTCGACCTGCGCTGGGGCGTGGAAACGGTGACCCGGGAAGAGGAGCACGAGAAGGAAATGCTGGTGCTCAAGGTGTGCCTGGCGGAAGTGGAGCGCAGCCGGCCGTTTCTGATCGGGCTGATCGGCGACCGCTATGGCTGGATCCCGCCCGAGGATCGCATGGCCGCCGCGGCCCGGGAGGCCGGCTTCGGCCAGCCGGTGGCCGGGCGCAGCGTCACCGACCTGGAGATCCACTTCGGGGTGCTGGACAGCCCGGAGCAGCGGCGCCGGAGCCTGTTCTATTTCCGCGATCCGCTGCCCTACGACGACATGCCCCCGCAACTGGCGGCCGAGTATTCCGACGCCCACAACCCGGATACCCGGGAGGGGGTGGACAAGCTCGCCGCCCTCAAGGCCCGCCTCGAATCCGGGCTGCCCGGTCGCGTCCGCCGCTATCGGGCGCGATGGGATGCGCAAGCCCGGGAAGTGACCGGGCTGGAGGCCTGGGGCCGGCAGGTCCTGGAGGATCTCTGGCGGGAACTGGAGGCCGAGACCGCCGCCTGGGCCCGGCAGGCCGAACCCACCTGGCAGGAGACCGAGCGCTGGACACTGGACGCCTTCCTGGAAGGCCGACGCCGGAACTTCACCGGAAGGGAACCGCTCCTCGGGGATCTCAAACGGCATGCCCTGTCCCTGTCGCCGCAAGGGGACGATCCGGCCTGGGGCGTCTGCGTGACCGGCCCGGCCGGCGCCGGCAAGAGCGCCCTGCTCGCCGAACTGAATCGCCGCTTGCAGGATGAGGACGTCCTGCTGCTCACCCACGCGGCGGGCATCAGCCTCCGCGCCGGCCAGGTGGACGCCATGCTGCGCCGGTGGACCGGTGAACTCGCGGCCGCGCTGGAGATCGCCGACCCCCTCGGCGACGCCGCCGACGCCGAGGAGGTCGAAAAGACCTTTCACCGCCTGCTCGGCCGGGCCAGCGAAGGGCGACGCGTCGTCCTGCTGATCGACGCCCTCGACCAGTTCGAACGCGCGACCCGCGCCACCCACCTGGCCTGGCTGCCGAAACTGTGGCCGCCCAACGCGAGACTCATCGCCACCGCCATCCCCGGCCGTGAATCCGGGGCGCTGGCCCGGCGTTCCGGCGCCCGCCTGCGGACCCTCGACCCGCTCAGCCGCAACGAGGCGGCGGACATCGCGGCGGCGGTCTGCCGGCGCTACCGCCGCACCCTGCACGCGGACGTGCTGCGCGCGCTGCTGGACAAGGCGCGCGACGACGGCCAACCCGCCGCCGGTAACGCCCTGTGGCTGGAACTGGCGGTGGAGGAACTGAACCTGCTGGACGCCGACGACTTCGCCCGGGCGGAGCAGGAATTTGCCGGCACACCCGAGCAACGGCTCCACCAGCTGCTTGTTGCCACAGCCAAGGCATTGCCCGCCGGCATCGAGGACCTGTATGGCTGGCTGCTGGAAAGAAGCGAGCAGCTTTTCGGAAAGGCCTGGGCGCGGGCCTTCGTGAACCTGATCGCCGTCAGCCGCCACGGCTGGCGCGAACGCGAGCTGCGGGTGCTCATGCCGGCCCTGTTCGTGCTGCTCCTGGTGCTTCTCGTGGACGCCCTCTTCCAGCCCGGCTTCGGGCGGGCCTTCGGGTTCCTGTTTCGGCCGGACGCGAGCCACCTCTCGGCAGCGGGCATCCTCGAGGCGCTGGGCCATTCCTTCTTCACGTTGAGCCTGGGCATGGGCGCGATGATCACCTACGGGAGCTA
>JBHHXO010000082.1:0-12954 GCA_046757125.1 Thiogranum sp. | reverse complement strand
AATCAAAACCCGCCTTGCGGCGGGTTTCAATTTCGTTGGCTGGCGGACTAGGATTCGAACCTAGATTAGAGGAGTCAGAGTCCTCTGTCCTGCCGTTAGACGATCCGCCAAATACGGGGCAGATCAGCGCTTGCTGAACTGCGGTGCGCGACGGGCCTTGTGCAAACCAACCTTCTTGCGTTCGACTTCGCGGGCGTCGCGGGTCACGAAACCGGCCTTGCGTAGCGGGCTGCGCAACTCGTTGTCGTAGCTGATCACAGCACGGGTAATCCCGTGGCGGATCGCGCCGGCCTGGCCGGTGGTGCCACCGCCCTTGACGGTGCAATTGACATCAAACTGTTCCTGCAAATTCACCTTCTCCAGCGCCTGGCGGACAATCATGCGCGCTGTCGGGCGACCGAAGTACTGGTCCAGCGGGCGGTTGTTGACGGTGATGTCGCCGCTGCCCTTTTTCAGGAACACGCGTGCCGTGGAACTCTTGCGACGACCGGTAGCATAGTAGGTATCACTCATAATTCTGTGTCTCGGGTTAGATTTCCAGCGCCCTGGGCTGCTGTGCGGCGTGCTGATGCTCGGGGCCGGCATAGATTTTCAGTTTGCGATACATGGCCCGGCCCAGCGGATTCTTGGGCAACATGCCCTTGACTGCAAGCTCCAGCACCCGGCCCGGGGCTTTCTGCTGCAGCTTTTCAAAACTGATGGACTTCATGTTACCGATATAACCGGTGTGATGATGGTACATCTTGTCACTGGCCTTGCGACCGGTAACGCGGATTTTCCCGGCATTGACGACCACGATGTAGTCTCCGGTATCCATGTGCGGGGTATATTCCGGTTTGTGCTTGCCACGCAGGCGTCGCGCGATCTCGCTGGCGAGCCGCCCCAGGGTTTTGTCCGCGGCATCTACGACATACCAGTCGCGCCGTATCTCATGCGCTTTGGCGCTGAAGGTCTTCATTGGAAACGCTCCGAAAATCCGGTCCTGCTGCAAAAGAGCGGGAATAGTACAGAAAGGCCTTTTATGATTCAAGCAGGTTGGCGTATTTGAGCGCCAACACCCGATGTACGGACAAAAAAAAGCGCGACTGGGGAAGTCGCGCTTAAACAACCACCAAAGGAGGATTGGAGGAGGCTGACCAGTCAAATTGGGGGTAACCGATCAGCTGATAACTATTTTCTAATATTAGCTTTTACTTGTCAAGACTCCGATCAACCTTTTTCCGGACCTGCCCCTTGGGCCCGATTTCTCTAATATCAATTTATTATTCAATGAATTACAAATCATTTCCGGGTTGGGCCGCAGCCATTTACCAGAATTTTTCCCTTAAATTGCAATAAAAACCCGCAGAAACAGGTCACGCGAGCAAGAAAGGAGTCCAGCCGGTGAAAATCTTTTCTGCTGCCCCGCCAATTTGCAGCCTGGCGCAGCAGCTAGACCCGCAAGCGGTCGACCACCCGCCCGTTGACCAGATGCTCATCAATAATTTCGTCGATGTCCGACCGGTCAACATAGCTGTACCAGACGTCATCCGGATACACCACCAGCACCGGACCTTCCGCGCAGCGATCCAGGCAACCGGCGCTATTGATGCGCACCCCGCCCGTACCGCTGATTGCCAGCTCCTTGCTGCGCTGCTTGGCGTAGTCACGCATGGCCTGCGCGTTGAAGCGCTGGCAACAGGCGGAACCATCAGCGCGCAGGTTGGTACAAAAGAAAACGTGGTAACGGTAATACGACATCGGCTCACGATACCTGATCGCCGTAAAAACTGACAAGCGGCTTGTCACCACGACACCATTTCCTGTATCTGTACCCCATGAACGATTTATCCGCCACGGACCGCTGTGTGAAATGCGGCTTATGCCTGCCTCACTGCCCCACATTCGCCTTGACGGGCAACGAAGCCGATTCGCCGCGCGGCCGCATCAGCCTGATGCAGGCACTCGGCGATAAAGACCTGCAATGGTCGGACGGGCTGTTCCGCCACCTGGACCAGTGCCTGCTTTGCGGCGCCTGCGAAGCCATGTGCCCGTCCGGGGTACCGTTCGGCCGCCTGATGGACGAGACCAGGACGATTATTGAATCCAGGCGCAGGCGGTCACTACTGAATCGCCTGATGCGCAATGCCGGCCTGGGCATCGCCGCTTCTCCAGCCAGCCTGCACGTACTGGAAAAACTGTTGCCCATCTACCGGAAAACAGGCCTGCCATCCCTGCTGATTCGCATGCCGGGCCTTCCTGCTACCGTCAGGCGCCTGCACCGCCTGCTACCCGCAGCACGGACGGACACAGGCGCGGCTGCCGGGCAGGCAAACAACATGCATCACGGCAAGGTCAATCTGTTCCGCGGCTGTGTTGGCAGTGTGCTCGATCAACAGACCCTGAACGCTGCGCAACAGCTGCTGCAAAGGCTGGGATACCGGGTCAACAGCCCGGCACCACATCCCTGTTGCGGCGCCCTGCATCAACACAACGGAGCGCCGGATGCCGCACGCGCTCTGGCTGACGCCAATCTGCAGGCATTCACCGGGAATGATCACCCGATACTGGTGACGGCCAGCGCGTGCTCGGCCCAGCTGCGCGACTACACCAGCCTGTACGCGGAGCAGGCTGCCACGGCGTTTGCCGCACGCGTCAGCGATATCATGCATTTTCTGGCCGGGACCGGCCGTGCGGACATGCGTTTCGGAAAACCGGAACAGAAACTGGCTGTGTACATACCCTGCACCCACCGGAACGGCCTCAAACAATCACGGGACGTAATGGATGTCCTGCAATGGCTGCCCGGCCCGGAACCGGTCCTGATCAATCCCGAGGGAGGTTGTTGCGGCGCCGCCGGAAGTTACATGCTGGGCCAGCCGCAACTGTCGGAACAGCTCGGCAACGCGGCGGCCGAACGCATCATCGCCAGTGGCGCCGGTATTGTGCTGACCACCAACACCGGTTGCGCGCTTCACTTGCAGGCCGTGTTGCAACAACGCGCAGCCGGCGTCGAGGTTCTGCATCCCGTGGTTCTGCTGGAGCGCCTGCTACTGCCTCACTCGCCCAGGACGAACGGCACCTGAAACCGGTAGTGTTCAGCTGCTGCCAGCACATCGAAATCCGCTACCCAGTCCGTACGCCCGGTACTGCAGATCGGCAGGGTAACCGCAGCATTCCAGGCGCTCATGGAATCACCGCCGAGACTGTACCGGTTCCAGCCCATGTCCATACCCTGCATCGAGAAAGCAACCGTCACTGACTCGACCCTGTCAACCGTGTCAAGCAGAACTTTTACAGGAAACGGCTGCAAGCCACGCACATCGGAACCGAAGATCACGGTAGCGGCAATGGAGGCACCGACCGCGCGGCAGCCGCGCTGCACATCACAGGGCGTGGAGAGTACCAACTGCGCCGCCGGTGCCTGTGGCTCCTGCGCCTGCCCGCAGGACAGCAACAAGCCGGCCAGGCAAACCACGACAGGACCGGCAGGTTTCATATGTCATCCCATAGTGCCCTGATGGCTGCTATCCCCTGGGCGCCGTGTGCTATCGCGGTGTCGCAGTGTGACGGCTGCATACCACCCAGCGCGTACACCGGTAACGCAACCTGATCCACGTTGTGCGAAAAAGCGGACCAGCCCAGCGGGCTGGCATCGGGATGGGTGGCAGTGGGCAGCACCGGCGACAACATTGCAAAGTCCGCGCCGGTCTGCTGCGCGCCACGCAATTCCTCGAGCGTATGACAGGAAGCCGCCAGCAGGTAATCCTGTGGCAGCGGCCGTGCGCGCGTATCCTGCAAATGCCGGCTGCTCAGGTGCAGGCCGTCTGCACCCAGTTCCTGTACCAGAGCGGCGTCGCTATTCAACAGGATTTTCGCGCCGGCCGCGTGGCAAAGTCCGATCGCGCGCCCGGCCAACTCGCGGTATTCATCCCCGTCCGGGTTTTTCGCGCGCAACTGCACCAGCCTTATTCCCTGCTCAAGACAGGCCCGCAAGTGTGTAATGAATTCGTCTGCCGGTAACGTCGGCTCGGGGGTAATGAGATACTTCGCAGGCAACTGCAGGGCACGGATAACGGGACGGTTGGCCGCCGGGAAATGTTCATCCCGCAGAGCGTCGACGCCCACCCACTTCACCGGCTGCCCTTCCCTGCCGTGCGGCTCGCCGTGAAAGGCATCGACCTTCCAGACGTCCAGCAATACCGATTGATCCGGGTAGCGGTGAGGGATGCGGATCAACGGCCGCTGGCGCCCGATCGAAATGCCCAGCTCTTCGAAAATCTCGCGCTGCAAGGCATCCTGCACGGATTCACCGGGTTCCAGCTTGCCACCCGGAAACTCCCATAAGCCGCCCTGGTGAACGTGCTCCGGGCGCAGACTGACAAGGACCTGGCCCCGCTCATTTACGATGGCGGCCACGGCAACGTGCAGCGTCTCACTCATCGCCATTGCTCCTTATTGCTTACTCGAATGAACCACCGGGACGCATCTTGAAAAGGTTTCCTTCAGGTCCGGTATTCGGCATTGATGCGGACATAGTCATGTGACAGGTCACTGGTCCAGACCTGCCCGACAGCGTCACCGCGCCCCAGCTGGACACGTATGACAATCTCTTCCCGGTCCATAACGCGCTGTCCGTCCTGCTCGCGATACTCTTCCGCAACGCCGCCATTGCGCACGATGCAGACATCACCCAGGAAGATAGCTATCTTCCCTACATCCAGCGACTCGACGCCGGCACGACCGACTGCGGCCAGAATACGGCCCCAGTTGGGATCGCCGGCGAACAACGCGGTCTTGACCAGCGGCGAGTGCGCAATCGTGTAGGCCACTTGCAGGCATTCCGCTTCATCGCGCCCGCCTTCGATACGCACGGTGACGAACTTGGTGGCACCTTCGGCATCACGCACGATGAGTTGCGCCAGCGTTTCACACGCCTCGCCCACCGCTTCGCACAGGGCCCTGTACTCCGCAGTCCCGCTGTGAACGGGAGGAGTTCCCTGCGCACCTGTTGCCACCAGCACGCAGGCATCGTTGGTCGAGGTATCTCCGTCTACCGTTATGCGGTTGAACGAACGCTCGACCGCCTGCTCAAGACACTGCCGCAACGCCTGCTGTTCCACGTTGGCGTCACAGGCAACGTAGGCCAGCATGGTTGCCATATCGGGGCGTATCATGCCCGCGCCTTTTACCAGCCCGGTCAGCGTAAACTGCCGCTCACCCGCCGTGAATGTTCCGGAGAAGCCCTTGGCAACCGTATCCGTGGTCATAATGGCATGAGCCGCTGCCTGCCAGCCATCGTCGGCAAGCCCGGCAAGCGCCGTACCGAGCACCGCTGCAACACGGCTGACCGGCAAACGCTCACCGATCACGCCGGTGGAGAAAGGCAACACCCGCTCCGCCGGACAACCCGCCTTTTCCGCCAGCAGCGCACAGGTCTGCTGTGCGTCATGAATTCCCGGCGCACCGGTTCCCGCGTTGGCGTTGCCGCTGTTTATCAGCAGGTAGCGGGGTTGTTGTGCGGCCAGGTGCTGCCTGGCCACGATTACCGGTGCCGCGCAAAATGCGTTGCGGGTAAACACCGCCGCACAGCGGCTGCCTTCGGCCAGCTCCATGAGCACAAGGTCGTCGCGGCCCTGGTAGCGAATACCGGCCGCGACAGACGCCAGACGAATACCGGCGACTGGGAACAACTCAGGTAACTGGGAATATCCGATGGGCATGTGTAACTGGACCCTGGGGTGTAAATCAACAATGAGACTCTGGCGCGTCGTCCCTTCCTAACTCAACTTACCGTGACACTGCTTGTATTTCTTGCCTGATCCGCAGGGGCAGGGCTCATTCCGGCCGATCTTGCGGCCATCCCTGACAAAGGGCTGCACCGTCTCTCCCTGGTCCTGATCCTGCGATGGCACATCGTCCCCGGCCTGCGCCTGCATGGCGCTGGCGTCGTCGTGACGGTACTCTACCTCGGATTTGCTGCGGCGTTGTTCATCCACCGCCTCAACATCCGACTCCGTCCGCACCTGCACCTTGGAGAGAATACTCACAACGTCCAGTTTGATACGATCCAGCAGGCTGGTAAACATATCGAAAGCTTCACGCTTGTATTCGCGCTTGGGGTCCTTCTGCGCATAACCACGCAAGTGAATGCCCTGGCGCAGGTAGTCCATTGCTGCCAGGTGTTCCTTCCAGCTCTGGTCGAGCACCTGCAACATGACGGACTTTTCAAAGTGGCGCATGGTTTCGGAGCCGGCGATCCGTTCTTTTTCCAGGTAGGCTTTTTCCAGCTCGTCCAGGATTTTTTCCCGCAGCGTCTCTTCGTGCAGATCATCGTCGGCATCCAGCCAGCCCTGAATATCGAATTTTTGCGCAAACTCGGTCTCGATGGCAGTCGTGAGTCCCGGGATATCCCACTGTTCGTCCATACTGCCGGGAGCGATGTAGTTGTTGATCACATCGTTGACTACGTCTGCGCGAATCGCCCTGACGGTTTCCGATACGTCGTCGGTGGCCATTAACTCATTGCGTTGTTCGTAGACAACCTTGCGCTGGTCATTGGCAACGTCATCGTACTCCAGCAGGTTCTTGCGTATACCGAAGTTATGCCCTTCCACCTTGCGCTGGGCATTTTCGATAGCCTTGCTGACCCAGGGGTGTTCGATCGCCTCGCCTTCCTGCATACCCAGCTTCTGCATCAGGCCGGAAACCCGGTCCGATGCGAAAATACGCATCAGGCTGTCTTCCAGTGACAGGTAAAAACGGCTGGAACCGGGATCTCCCTGGCGCCCGGCACGGCCACGCAACTGGTTATCGACGCGCCGCGATTCGTGGCGCTCGGTGCCGATTATATGCAGACCACCGGCAGCCAGCACCGCTTCGTGACGCTGTTCCCACTCCCTGGTAATACGCGCAACCGTATGCTCGTCCGGGTTGTCCATGGCCGCCAGTTCTGCATCCAGGCTGCCGCCCAGCACGATATCCGTTCCGCGCCCGGCCATGTTGGTGGCAATGGTAATCGTCCCCGGTCGACCGGCCTGGGCAACGATGTGCGCCTCGCGCTCGTGCTGCTTGGCATTGAGCACCTGGTGCTCGATTTTTTCCTTTTTCAGCAAACCGGAAAGATACTCGGAGGTCTCGATCGACGTCGTGCCTACCAGCGCCGGCTGACTGCGCTTCTGGCAATCGCGAATGTCTTCGACGACCGCATCAAATTTTTCCTTCACTGTCAGGAACACCAGGTCGCCCATGTCGTCGCGTATCATGGGCTTGTTGGTCGGCATCACGACGACCTCGAGGCCGTAGATCTGCTGGAATTCGGCGGCCTCGGTATCCGCCGTACCGGTCATGCCCGACAGCTTGTTGTACAGCCTGAAATAATTCTGGAAGGTAATCGACGCCAGTGTCTGGTTCTCGTTCTGGATCTCCACACCTTCCTTGGCCTCAACCGCCTGGTGCAGGCCTTCCGACCAGCGGCGTCCCGGCATGGTGCGGCCGGTAAATTCATCGACAATCACGACCTGCCCGTCCTGGACAATGTAATCCACGTCCTTCTGGTACAGCGCGAGCGCGCGCAGTGCCGCATTCAGGTGGTGTATCAGTGTCAGGTTGGCGGCGTCGTAAAGACTCTGCCCCTGCTGCAACAGACCTTCCTTTTCCAGCAGGGCCTCTACGCGCTGATGACCGTCTTCGGTAAGGTTGATCTGTTTCTGTTTTTCATCGACGCTGTAGTCACCGGGCCCGTCCTCTTCTTCCTGCTTCACGAGCTGGGGTACCAGATTTTTCATGACCAGGTACAGGTCTGAATTGTCGTCGGTGGGGCCGGAAATAATCAGCGGGGTGCGTGCTTCGTCAATCAGGATGGAATCGACTTCGTCCACCACCGCCGCATTGAGTTCGCGCTGCACCTTGTCTTCAATACGAAACGCCATGTTGTCGCGCAGGTAGTCAAAACCGAATTCGTTATTGGTACCGTAGGTAATGTCGGCGTTGTAGGCCTCTTTCTTCTCCTCGTGGCTCATGCCGGCAACCGCCACACCGGTAGTCAGCCCCAGGAAACTGTACAGCTTGCCCATCCATTCGGCGTCGCGGCGGGCCAGGTAATCGTTAACGGTAACGACGTGCACACCCTTGCCCGACAGGGCATTCAGGTAACAGAACAGCGTGGCTACCAGCGTCTTGCCTTCACCGGTCCGCATTTCGGCAATTTTGCCCTCGTACAGTACGATGCCACCCTTCAGCTGCACGTCGAAGTGGCGCATGCCCAGCACACGGCGGGAACCCTCGCGCGCTACCGCAAAGGCTTCCGGCAGTAACTGGTCCAGGGTTTCACCGTCCTGGTAGCGCTGCCGGAACTGGTCCGTTCTGGCGCGCAGCCCGGCATCGCTGAGCTTTTCGAGCTCAGGCTCTAACGAATTAATTTTATTGACTATTTTTGATAGTCGCTTGAGTATCCGGTCATTGCGGCTACCGAATACCTTGCGCAATAGCGAAGTAACCATGGTGTGTCAGTATGAAGTTGCTGGATTCAGAGGGCTGGAATGATACCGCATATAGGCTGGCGCGGCAGAGATTATATCTGCTTTGGTAGCGGTCACAGCTGTTGCAGGCAAGGTGGCTAGCGGCTGGCCCGGACATACCGGGTCGGATCGATCTGGGTACCGTTCCTGAGCACTTCGTAATGCACGTGCGGCCCGGTGGATCGACCGCTGGAGCCCATCAACGCAATTTTCTGGCCCGGCTCCACCTTCTCGCCCACCTCCACCAGGATGTCCTGGCAATGCCCGTAACGTGTCGAATACCCGTTACCGTGGTTTATTTCCACCAGCTGACCATAGCCGTAACGCTTGCCGGCCCAGGTCACTACACCGGCGGCCGTTGCAACAACGTCGGATCCCGGTTTACCGGCAAAATCCACGCCCTTGTGCATCGCCTGGTGACCAAGGAAGGGATCGGTACGTTTGCCATAATAGGAAGACAACCAGCCCCTGGCGATAGGACGCCCGGCCGGTGAAACAGCGTTTTTCAACTCGCGGCGACTCAATACCTGTTCGATGACTTCGAGTTGCCTGGCACGGTCGTCGATCTGTGCTTCCATGTCATCCAGGGCCTGCAGGAAGTCGAGGGAACCCAGTGGTTCGTCGACAGCCGGAGTCGCCGGGCCACCCTGCGCCGGTCGCTGGTCAAAATCGAATTCCGATTTCCCCAGCCTGGCCACATCCGTCAGACGCTGACCGAGCGCCTCTACACGCAACATCTGGGCCTGCATCCGGCCCAGGCGCACTGCCAGGGCATTGAGATCGTTCTGTGCCGCGTCCCGCGCCCGGGCCAGCTCCTGTTTCTGTTCTTTCAGCGCCTGTTGCCACTGGCCGTTCTGAGCAGCAGGAGAAGCTGCGCTCGCTGCAGTGCGGCCCGCCAGGGTGTAACCCAGCCCCGCGGCTGCAGCGATGATGCCGGCCAGCACCAGCACGACCGGCACCCAGAACACGGGATGACTCAGCTGAATGCTGCCGGATTTTCCGTAGGTAGTGGTGTAGAGTAGAAATTTCATTTAATGTGATTACCGTTCGTTCTGCCTGCTGTATAACCGATGCGACGAAAAGACCCTGTACCCTGTTCGCGATTCCTTGAGGCGGCTGCGCAGCCCCTGCTGGAACGCGCCCGGCGCCTGCAATACCTGGAACAGGCTGTTCTGCAACTGCTGCCGGAAAACCTGAGCGCGCATTGTAAGGTCCAGAATCTGAAAAGCGAAATCCTGGTACTCGCTACACCCTCACCGGCCTGGGCCGCGCGCCTGAGATTCGCCACTCCTGAGCTGATCAGGCAACTCAAGTGCCAACTGTCCCTGAACATACGCACTGTCCAGGTAAAGATAGAGCCAGAAAGAGTAGAGAATCAAACAGTTAAGACACGTCAACCACGGCTGTCGCTGGCCAGCGGGACCTTGCTGGCCCAGACTGCCCATAGCGTCAACCATCCGGCACTGCAGGATGCCCTGTACCGGTTAGCGGCCAAAGCCCGCGATTTCTGAAGGTTTTTCAGGGTACTGGAAGCCTGTCAGGCCTGAAACACAGCGTCCGGCAGGCTCAGCCATTCAGGCGTGGTATCCGTATCCTCGAAGGTAATCACTTCCCAGGCATCCTGCCGGCGAATCAGCTCCCGCAGCAGGCAGTTATTCAGGGCATGCCCGGATTTGTAACCGGTAAAGGCACCGATCAGGCTGTAGCCGAGCAGGTACAGATCCCCTACCGCATCCAGCATCTTGTGCTTGACGAATTCGTCCGTGTAACGCAAGCCGTCCTCATTAACCACCCGGTAGTCGTCCAGCACGACGGCGTTATCCAGGCTGCCACCCAGCGCCAGCCGGTTTTCGCGCAACTTCTCTATATCACGCATGAAACCAAAGGTTCGTGCACGGCTGACTTCCCGCACAAAAGAGGTTTTGCTGAAATCGATTTCCGACTGCCGGCAGCGACCGCGAAACATGGGGTGGTTGAAGTCGATAGTGAATTCGATACTGAAGCCCTGGTGGGGGCTGAAACGCGCCCACTTGTCGCCATCACTGACCTCCACCGTGCGCAAAATACGCAGGAAACGTTTTGCCGCCCGTTGTACTTCGATACCCGCAGACTGGATCAGGAACACGAAGGGACCGGCACTGCCATCCATAATGGGAACTTCCGCAGCCGTCAGATCCACCACCGCATTGTCGATCCCCAGCCCGGACAGGGCAGACAGCAGATGCTCCACAGTGGAAATCCGCACATCCCCGTGACACAGGGCGGTAGACAGGCGGGTATCCCCGACATTGTCCAGCGTCGCGGGAATTTCCACCACCGGGTCCAGATCGACGCGGCGGAAGATGATCCCGGTATCTGTCGGCGCCGGCCGCAAGGTCAGGTAAACCTGCTCCCCACTATGCAGGCCTACCCCCTTCGCTCGAATAACGTTTCTTAATGTTTTTTGATATATCATCGGGTTAGCAGGCCCGTTAGCGCCTGCCTCAATGTCATAGCATCATTTAGATTAAAAAAACGCACGCCGGCCAGTTATCCCTCCATACAACCTTGCCCACGACGGTGGGCCGCTCTTTAACAACATTGGCGACTTTTGCGGTGATTATGCCAGCCAAACCCGGCTGACACCAACACAGGCGCCATATAAAGCGGTCATCCGCCGGGGTTCAGTCCGCCTGGCGACGCAGGAACGCCGGGATATCCAGGTAGTCCATATCATCTGGATCGGCAGGCAATGGTGTAGGATCGCCGGATGCCTGCTTGCGGATAACAGCGGGACGATCCAGCGCTTCGTAATTCACCTCACCGGATTTGTTACGCTGCACCAGCTTCACCGGCTCGGGAGCTTCCTCGATTGTTTCCAGGTCCGAGCCCAGCCCGGTGGCGACTACCGTGACACGCAGCTCGTCGTGCATTTCCGGGTCGATAACCGTACCGACGACAACCGTGGCATCACGCGACGCAAACTCCTTGACGGTATTGCCGACTTCCTCGAATTCGCCGATCGCCAGATCCAGGCCGGCCGTGACATTGACCAGGATGCCGTTCGCGCCCATCAGATCGATATCCTCCAGCAGCGGGCTGTGCACGGCGGCCTCGGCCGCCTCGCGCGCGCGGTCCTGGCCGGATGCAGCGCCGGAACCCATCATGGCCATACCCATCTCGGACATAACGGTACGCACGTCTGCGAAGTCGACATTGATCAGTCCCGGGCGGGTAATCAGTTCGGCGATGCCCTGTACCGCGCCCTGCAGAACATTGTTGGCCGCCTTGAATGCATTCAGCAGGCTGATTTCCTTGCCGAGCACCTGCAGCAGTTTCTCGTTGGGAATGGTAATCAGCGAATCCACATACTGGCTGAGTTCCTTGAGACCACGGTCGGCCACCTGGATACGCTTGCCGCCTTCGAAGGGGAACGGCCGGGTAACGATCGCAACGGTGAGGATGCCCAGTTCCTTGGCCACCTGCGCGACCACCGGCGCGGCGCCCGTGCCGGTTCCACCGCCCATGCCTGCGGTTACGAACAACATGTCGGCACCCTCGATGACTTCCAGGATACGATCACGGTCTTCCATCGCAGCCTGGCGTCCGATATCCGGGTTGGCGCCGGCACCCAGTCCCTTGGTGATGCTGCTGCCGAGTTGCAGCGTGGTGCGCGCACTCATGTTGGTCAGCGCCTGGGAATCGGTATTCGCACAGATAAACTCGACACCCTCGATATCCGCCTCGACCATGTGCTGTACGGCATTCCCGCCGCCGCCACCGACACCGATCACCTTGATGACCGCGTTCTGACTATATGCATCCATAAGTTCAAACATTGTTATATCTCCTCTATCCGTCGACAGTTCACTACTTCATTCAATAACTAGAAATTACCCTGAAACCAGCTCTTCATCCGTTCCCAGACACCTCGCACTCCGCGCCCGAAATCAGCATCGAACGCTCGTGGCGTGCGGTTCTGGCTGCCAAACAACAGCAACCCCACACCCGTTGCATAGATGGGATTTCGCACCACATCCACCAGCCCCATCACACACTGCGGCGAACCCAGCCGTACCGGCATGTGAAACACCTCTTCCGCCAGGTCCACCAGACCTTCTATCTTCGAACTCCCTCCCGTAAGCACCACGCCCGCGGCGATCAGGTCTTCAAAACCGCTGCGACGCAACTCCGCCTGCACCAGTGCCAGCAATTCCTCGTAACGCGGTTCGACAACCTCGGCCAGCGTCTGCCTGGCAAGGCGACGCGGCGGCCGGTCCCCCACACTGGGCACCTCGATGTTTTCGTCACTGGCAGCCAGCTGCGTCAGGGCACAGGCATACTTGATCTTGATCTCCTCGGCATACTGGGTCGGCGTGCGCAGCGCCACGGCGATGTCGTTGGTCACTTGGTCGCCGGCGATTGGAATCACCGCCGTGTGACGGATCGCGCCCTCGGAGAAGACCGCGAGATCGGT
>JBHHXO010000081.1:0-12963 GCA_046757125.1 Thiogranum sp. | reverse complement strand
GGGCTGCAAGGGCCCCACCACCTATAACGCCTGCGCCACCGAGAAGTGGAATTTCGGCACCAGTTTTCCGATCCAGGCCGGTCACCCCTGCCTGGGTTGCTCCGAACCCGATTTCTGGGACGCCGGCAGCTTCTACAGTTCCCTGTCGACACCCACCGAGGACATTGGCAGGACCGCGGTCTACGCAGCCGGCGCCGGGCTGCTGGCCGGGGCTGCGATTGGCGGCGTACTGCGCGCCCGCAAGCAGGCCGCTGTCAAAGCCCATCAACGCGTCACCATCGACGACCTGGATAAGGAGTCCTGAGCATGACGGATGCTGAATTTCTACTCTGGGTACGCGGCCCGGCTTTCAATATTGCGCTGTTTATCATGCTGGTCGGCATCGTGGTGCGTTTCATGGAAATCCTGCTCATGGGCAGGAAAACCAACCTTGCCGAAGCGCGCGGTTCGGAAATGGCCGGCGGGTTGAACACGATCTGGCGTCGTTCATTGCATGATGCAGACACATTCCGCCGCTCCAGCTTCACGATCATCGCGGGTTACCTGTTTCATATTGGTCTGTTCGTGGTGATTTTCCTGTTCGTGCCGCACATCCTGGTATTTGAACGGCTGCTTGGATTCGGCTGGAGCGGCCTGCCTTCGAACATCATCGATGCCACCACCGTCGTCACGATATTTGCACTGCTGGCTGTTCTTCTGCGGCGTATCAGGAACCCGGTACTGCGTATGCTTTCAAGGGCTCCGGACTACCTGGCATGGCTGGTTACCATCCTGCCATTGATCACCGGCTGGCTGGCCTTCAACCGTGTCGGCCTGTCGGGCGCCACGCTGATCGGGCTGCATATACTCAGTGTTGAACTGCTGATGGTCCTGTTCCCGTTCACCAAACTCAGTCATGGCTTTACGCTGATCCTGGCGCGCTGGTACAACGGCGCCATCGCCGGCTACAAGGGCGTGCAGTCATGAGCGGCGCATCGTTCGAACGCGGCTACAATGCCCTGAAGGAGCAGATCGATGCACCGGTCGCGGCCTTCCTCAGCAGCTGCGTGCATTGCGGCATGTGTGCCGAGGCCTGCCTGTTTTTCACCGAGACCAACGATCCGAAATATACCCCGATTCACAAGGTCGAGCCGCTGCGCAAGGTGTGGCAACAGGAATACACCTTCTGGGGCAAACTCGGCAAGGCGCTGGGCCTGTCCGGAGCGCTGACGGACCAGGACCTGGCTGACTGGGAAACGCTGGTCTACGATGGCTGCACCCTGTGCGGGCGCTGTTCCATGGTCTGCCCGGTAGGCAACGATATCGCCTACATGATTCGCAAGACGCGCGAGGGCATGGCTGCGGCGGGCCACGCACCCGAGGGACTGATCGGCGCGACAAGGCGCGCCGTCACCATCGGCAGCCCGATGGGCGTAAAACTGCCGGCCCTGCAGGCGCAGATCCGCCACACGGAAAAGGAATTCGACCTCAGGATTCCCGTGGACGTCGAGGGCGCCGATTACCTGTGCATGCTCTCCTCCATGGAGATCATGAACTTCCCCGAATACATCGGTTCCATCGCCAGGATTTTCAAACAGGCCGACGTGTCCTGGACGCTGTCCTCCGAAGCCTTCGAGGCCACCAACAGCGGCATCCAGATCGGCGTGTCCGATATCGCCGCGCAACTGGTACAGCGCATTGTCGACGCGGCGGAGAAACTCAAGGTCAAGGCGGTCATCAGCCCCGAGTGCGGCCACGCCTATATGGCGATCCGCTGGGAAGGCCCGAACCTGATCGGCAGGCGCTTCGGTTTCAGGGTAGTACATATACTCGAGGTGCTGGACGAGCTGCGCGCCCAGGGCAGACTCAGGGTCACGGGCAGGGAAACCCGCAAACTGACCTACCATGACCCCTGCCAGATCGGCCGCCGTGGCGGCGTCCTCGAACAACCGCGCAAGCTGATCAACATGGTGGCGGAGAACTTCGTGGAAATGCCCGAAGCCGGCAAGATGAACTGGTGCTGTGGCGCCGGTGGCGGCGTCAGCACCAATGAACGCGCCGACGAATTACGACTGAAAACCTTTGCGCGCAAAAAAGCCCAGCTGGATGCCGTCAACCCCGACGCCCTGGTGTCAGCGTGTTCGAACTGTCGCATCCACCTGGAAGAAGGGCTGGAAGAATACCACATGGATATTCCTTTACTCAGCCTGACCGAAACCATTGCTGAACACCTGGGCGAGAAATAAACGGAAGCTGATTGCCATGACAGCCATTACCAGTGAAAGTGAATTCAGGCAGGCCATAAAAGGCCTGGACCATGACCGGCAGCGCGTGCTTGCGGCGAAGTTCGTCGCGCACGTGCTCGATCTCTGCAACGACAAACGCATCGCCGACGTCGTCAGGATCGCGGCCGACAGTAACGCGTCGGACAGCGAGCTTGCTTCCGCCCTGCATACGGCGCGCGAAACCGCGGTCGAATGCCATACCCGTTGCGGATCGGAAGCGAACTGGCAGGAACACGCCGGCTACTTCGTTGCCCGTGCCGCGCTCGCGGCGGTGACACCGGAAGCACAACTGGCCGGGGCTTCGGCTGCCCTGCAGGCGGCGATGAGCAGCCGCATGGCGCAAACCTGCCGGTCGATTGCAGCCGAGGACGACCTGGCCGTGCAGGAAGCACAGGAGCAGTACCGCATCCTGTCCGAATATATCGCAAGTTAACAGAGAGAGCGTCCCATGAACGAGCGCGTTGTAGTCGACCCGATCACCCGCATTGAAGGCCACCTGCGCATAGAGGCGCAGATGGACGGCAACCGGATTGCCCAGGCGTATTCCTCCGGCACCATGGTACGCGGCATCGAGATTATCCTGCGGGACCGCGACCCGCGCGACGCCTGGGCCTTCGCCCAGCGCATCTGTGGCGTGTGCACGCTGGTGCACGGCATAGCCTCGGTGCGCGCGGTGGAAAACGCACTGGACTACCCGGTTCCGCCCAATGCCCAGTTGATCCGCAACCTGATGATCGGCGCGCAATACGTGCACGATCACGTCATGCATTTCTACCACCTGCACGCGCTGGACTGGGTCGACGTGGTATCCGCGCTGGGCGCAGACCCGAAAGCCACCTCGGACCTCGCGCAGAGCCTGAGCAATTACCCGAAGTCGTCGCCCGGTTATTTCTCGGACATGCAGAAGAAACTCAAAACCTTCGTGGAATCGGGCCAGCTGGGTATTTTCGCCAACGGTTACTGGGGTCACCCCGCCTACAAACTGCCGGCAGAGGCCAACCTGATGGCGGTAGCGCACTACCTGGAAGCACTGGCCTGGCAGCGTGACGTGGCGCGCCTGCATACCATCTTCGGCGGCAAGAACCCGCACCCCAACTTCGTGGTCGGCGGCGTGCCCTGCCCGATCGACCTGAATTCCGATTCGGCGCTGAACTCGGCGCAATTCGCCGAGGTACAGAACATCATCAACAAGATGCAGACTTTCGTCGACCAGGTCTATGTACCGGACACCCTGGCCATCGCCGGGTTTTACAAGGACTGGGCATCACGCGGGGAAGGTATCGGTAATTTCATGACCTACGGGGACTTTCCCGCCAAAGGCATGGACGACCCCGCGAGCCTGCTGATTCCACCCGGCGTCATACTCAACCGGGATCTTTCCACTATCCACGAAATCGACATGAACTCGCCGGAACACATAAAGGAATTCATCTCACACTCCTGGTATGACTACAGTGGCGGCAAGGACCAGGGGCTGCACCCCTACGACGGCGAGACCGAACTGAACTACACCGGGCCGCAACCGCCTTACCAGCACCTCGACGTGGATCAGCCCTACTCCTGGCTCAAATCGCCGCGCTGGAAAGGCAAGGCCATGGAAGTCGGCCCGCTGGCGCGCGTGCTGATGCTGTATGCCAGCGGTCACGAACAGACCAGAGAACTGGTCAACATGGCGCTCGGCAAACTCGACGTGCCGGTTACTGCGCTGTTCTCCACGCTCGGGCGCACCGCCGCGCGCACCCTGGAAACCAGGATCATCGCCGACAATATGCAGGTCTGGTACGATAATCTGGTTGCCAATATCAAGGCCGGCGACACCCGGACTTTCAACGAGACACTGTGGGAACCGTCCTCCTGGCCCAGGCAGGCCAAAGGTGTCGGCTTCATGGAAGCGCCACGCGGCGGGCTTGCGCACTGGATCGTCATCGAGAACGAAAAGATATCCAACTACCAGGCCGTGGTGCCCAGCACCTGGAACGCCGGTCCGCGTGACGGCCAGGGGCAACCCGGACCCTATGAAGCCGCGCTGGAGGACAACCACGAAATGCATGATCCGAAACAGCCTGTCGAGATACTGCGCACCATCCACAGTTTCGATCCCTGCATCGCCTGCGCGGTGCACGTTACTGACCCGGACGGTGAGGAACTGGTCAAGGTCAAGGTCTGTTGATTAAGCTAGCCGGGGAAACAGGGAGCACTCTATGACAGCAAGAAACAAACTTACCGCATTTGTTTGCACACTGGCATTTGCCACCGGGGCATATGCACACCCCGGCCATACACACAGTCAGGACTTCGTGGAAAGGCTTTCGCACGCCGTGCAAACCGAATGGCTGGCGCCAGTGCTGGTGGTGGTCGTCATCGGTATTGCCGGTTATCTGTACCTGAAATATTCCGGCAACAACCGGTAACTGCCCGGGCCGGCGTATTTGCTGTGGAAACGCGCCTGATTCCACGTCCGTCATTCCGGCGAAGACCGTAATCTATACCCGGATGCCGGAGCAGGTCCGGCATGACAGATTATTCTGAACTGTGCATCTGATCCTGCGAGGTATTGCGCGGCTTCCCGACCCGGTCCAGCGGGACGGACTGAACGCCCGGAACAGGCGGCAAGTCTACATCTTCAACAATGAAAATCCGGTGCCCGTTGATCATCGCGGAAACATCCGCCGCGCCGCCCTTCGCATCGTGAAGCACCACGGTAACGACATGCAGACAGGAAAACCCCAGGATAACCGGCGCCCAGAAGTCATGCACCAATGGCAGGTAAAATCCGCCGATCAGCGGCCAGGCCTCCATCAGCAAGCCGGTCAGCGTCTGCAGAACAAGTATGAGCAGAATGAAGAGATACAGTGGCGCCCACAACGGATTATGCGCATACCATTTCGGTAACGGCGACTTGCCCATGGTCGCATAGAAACGCAGTGTCATGGCCATCCCGTGCAGATCGGCACGCCCCGGCAGCAGTGCTTTCCAGTGCGCGGAGCCCTTAGCCGCAAACAACAACACTATGCGCAGCAGCAACCCGAGCGTCAGGCCGATGCCGGCCAGGTCGTGATATTCACTGGCCGACTCCGCAACACCGGGCGCCAGCTTCACCAGCCAGCCACTCGCCATCAGTGCGATAACGGACAAGGCGATCAGGCCGTGCGCAAGACGCACCCAGCCGCTCCACACCAGTGTGCGCTGAATGCGGTTGACGTCCACTGCCCTGCCCGAATTCAGGAACCGTTGTCGAGCGGCTGCTTGATACTGACTGCGCCGCGCAGCTCGCCGGGCCTGTAACCGACGGCCTGATCGTGCGGATACATGCGCTTGAGTTCGGCGCGCACCGGCTCTGCTATCTGTTCGGCACTACCATGGCAGGCCGTACACTGCGGCGCCACACCAATCGCTTTCATATAGCGCAGCGATTTGCCGGCCGGTTCCTCGACGACTTCAAAATAGCTCATTTTGTCAAACTTCTCTCCCTTCGCCGCACGTTCCCGGAAATCCTGCAATACACGCTGTTCCCAGGCATCCGGTGACCCCAGCATGGGGTTGCGCACACGCGTTCCGACCCGGGTTACTTTCCAGCCCTTTTCGAGCGAGATGTCATTGGCGACACGCGGCGCCACATCGCGACATACCTTCAGCGCTGCAACCGGCCCACCGGCCTTCATTTCGCGTTTCATGGTGCCGCCCAGCTGTTTCAGAAAATCGCCGGTCACCGCCCTGGCCGCGTCGACACGCGCCTGCATGTCGGCATCGTTACTGCCGGCCCGGGCAACCGGCACGAGACCGGCAGCGGTCAATGCCGCCACCATCAGTATTTCTGCAAGCCTTGTCTTCATTTCAATACTCCTTGCCCTGGGAAAACAACTTTGGTCAAACCTGATTAATCCGGCACCCGTTTATTGCCGGTTTGCCGCATTCAGCGCGTCAGCATGCCAGGCCAGGTGTTCACCGATGAAGCTGGCGATAAAATGATAGCTGTGATCGTAACCTTCCTGCAGGCGCAATGTAAGCGGTAAGCCGGCGGCCTCGCAGGCAGCCTGCAGGTTCCGGGGGAACAGGTGCTCGGCGAGAAACTCGTCGGCCGTGCCCTGGTCAACCAGCATGGGCGGCGCCTTGGCCCCTGCCTGCACCAGGCAGGTGGCGTCCCAGGCTTCCCAGTCCTTGCGCTTATCGCCAAGGTAGGCAGTGAAACAGCTCTCGCCCCAGCCACTTTGCAAGGGGCTGCAGATCGGTGCAAATGCCGATACCGAGCGATATGCCCCGGGGTTTTTCAGCGCACAGATCAACGCCCCGTGGCCACCCATGGAATGCCCCGCGATAGATTTGAGGCCGGCGACCACCGGGAAGTTCGCCTCGACAAGGGTCGGCAGTTCCCGCGCAACATAATCGTACATATGGTAGTGCTTCGACCAGGGCTGCCGGGTTGCATTGATATAGAAGCCGGCGCCCTGCCCCAGGTCATAACGATCCGCGGCATCGGGTACGTCGGCGCCGCGCGGACTGGTATCGGGAATAATCAGCGCGATACCCAGCTCGGCCGCATAGCGCTGAGCGCCTGCCTTGACGCGAAAATTGTCGTCAGTGCAGGTAAGGCCGGACAACCAGTAGAGCGCCGGCACCCGGCGATCCTGCGCCTGCGGCGGCAGATAGACGGAGAATGTCATGCCACAGCGGCAGCTGTCCGAGTCGTGCCGGTAGCGGTTCAGGTAGCCACCGGATTCCTTGATGCTTTCGATCTGTTCCACGCATCCACCCCTAGAAAATGATAACCGAACGAATGCTTTTGCCTTCGTGCATCAGGTCAAATGCCGTATTGATATCATCCAGCGGCATGCTGTGCGTCACCATGCTGTCCAGCTCGATGTTACCGTTCATGTAATTATCGACATAGCCGGGCAGCTCGCTGCGGCCTTTCACGCCACCAAATGCCGTGCCTTTCCAGGTACGCCCGGTGACCAGCTGGAAAGGCCGGGTGGAAATTTCCTGTCCGGCCCCGGCCACGCCGATAATGGTCGAGACCCCCCAGCCCATGTGGCAGCATTCCAGGGCATCGCGCATGACGGTCACATTGCCGATACATTCGAAGGAGTAATCAACACCACCGCCGGTCATCTCCACAATGGCTTCCGTAACGCCGACATTCAGCGTTTTCGGATTAACGAAATCGGTAGCCCCCAGCGCTTTTGCCATCCCGAACTTGTCCGGGTTCACATCGACGGCGATGATGCGTCCGGCCTTTGCCATCACGGCGCCCTGAATGACCGACAGCCCGATGCCACCCAGCCCGAATACCGCGACCGTAGCGCCGGCTTCGACCTGTGCGGTATTCAGCACCGCGCCAATGCCCGTGGTTACACCGCAACCCAGCAGGCAAACCTTGTCCAGCGGCGCGGCCGGGTTGATCCTTGCCAGGGCGATCTCCGGTACGACAGTATATTCGGCAAACGTCGAACACCCCATGTAATGGTAGATGGCCTTGCCGTTTTTGGAAAAGCGGCGTGTCCCGTCCGGCATGTAACCCGTCCAGACCGTCGATGCAATCGACTGGCAGAGATTGGTTCTGGTCGACTGGCAATACTCGCAATGCCCGCATTCCGGGATATAGAGCGGGATAACATGGTCACCCGGTTTCAGATCCTTCACCCCCGGACCACACTCGACCACTTCACAGCCGCCTTCGTGGCCAAGCACACAGGGAAAGGCGCCCTCCGGGTCTTCGCCGGACAGGGTAAAGGCATCGGTATGACAGACACCGCTGGCGACGACTTTCAGCAGCACCTCGCCTTCGCGCGGACCTTCAACGTCGATTTCCTCGATGGACAGGGGTTGTTTGGCTGCCCAGGCAACTGCGGCTCTTGCTTTCATGCGAATTCCTTGCGGTCAATCGTCGATTTTCGAGGGCGCCTACACTAACGGAAATACACCGGCACCACAATTTCGGCGTCGAGTCCTGTTCCTGCTTTCGATTCGCTACGGACAGCGGAAAGAATTAACGCCCGGCACCCCCGGGATTGCATTGATGTTGATCAATTCACAGGCGACGCATGCCTGTTAGGCTTTTATACACATACCCCGTACCCGGGGAGAAGGAGGCACCAACATGGATTCAACCGTTAATGCCACAGTCAGCGACATCATGCAGCGTGAAGTACTCGCGGTGGAAAGCAACTGGCCACTCGACGAACTCGCACGCTTCCTCACCGATCACCAGATATCCGGCGCACCGGTTGTCGCGGAAAACGGCAACCTGCTCGGCGTAGTATCACTGACCGACATCGTACGCCACAAGGGCACCCCGGAAAGCCACGTCATGGAACACAGTACGCACGAGTACTACCTGCACGGACTGGAACAGCAGGTCGGTGAGAATATGAGCAGGGCCTTCCACATCGAGGAAGAGTCTTCGGTCACTGTGGAAGACATCATGACACCGATGATTTTCGAGATCAGCGAGGACGCCAGTCTGCAGGAAGCCGCCGACACCATGGTCAAGGGACACATTCATCGCCTGTTCGTGACCCGGCAGGGCCGCATCGCGGGCATAGTGACAGCGCTGGACATGCTTGCCTCGATGCGCGGCTACTAGTTTCCTGCTTCTGCATTGCATTGCTGTAACCGGTGATACACGGGTAGCGGTATCCAGCCAAACAACATCCGGACAAGAACAGGCTTGAAAAAAGCCGCCTTTCAAGCTGCTGCGCAGCGCAGCTTATACCTCGTTCCGGGAGGCTGACACGACTCATCCCTGCTACAGAAAGTCCCACCCGGAAAATCCCTCATACTGTTACAGACCGACAGCTAGTTAATTGAATTTCCCTGGGCTCCGGCGCACATCTGAGCACTAAAAACAAAGGGTTTGAAAAGACCCCAAAAAAATAAAACCATTCATCGTTTGGTTGATATATATCAATGTTCTAATACTGCATTTATGGCCAAATGGCTACCAAGAAATACCAGGTTGGCGTGGCCACTCAAGCTCCTTGTTTTAACTGGTATTAACGATGTGGCGACGTCATTGATCACCCAGAAACTATGTAATTGCCCGGAGGTATCAAACAATGAAACAACTCAGCAAAAAACTGCTCGGCGGACCCGGTGCTCTACTTGTCGCGCTGGGGTTAGTGAGCGGACAGGCCTTTGGCGGCACCATTGTCGGTTCCGCTCATGACCTTTCCAGCAAGGGTTACTCAGGTGGCGAAATCTGCGTGGTCTGCCATACCCCGCATAATGCCGACACCTCGGTAACAGTGGCGCCACTGTGGAACCATGAACTGACCACGGCAACCTTCACCATGTACAGCAGCCCGACGATGGATGCGGCATCAGACGGCACGCCCACCGGGTCATCGAAACTCTGCCTGTCCTGCCACGATGGCACGGTCGCGATCGATTCCTTTGGCGGCAACACAGGCACTGACTTCATGAGCGGTAAGGAAGCTGTCGGTCTTGGCGGCGACCTGACGGACGATCACCCGATCTCGATCACCTACGACGCTGCGCTGTCGGTCACCGACCCCGGCTTGTGGGATCCGACCACACAGACGGTAACCGTTGGTGAAGGCAACACCGACGGCAAGACACGGACCGGTACAGTCACTGCGCTTATGACCCCGGATGACAGGGTCCAGTGCGCATCCTGCCACGACGTGCACAACAACTTCGTGGGTCCGGGCACCAACGACCAGCCGCTCCTGAGGGTAAGCAAATCCGGCAGCAAAATCTGCCTCACTTGCCACAATAAGTAACTCTGTCGTACCCTTCTCCACCGGCCTGCAAGGCCGGTGGAGAAGGGAAACTCCGTGCAGCAACAATAATTTAAAGCTCCGGATTCTTATGCCATGTGTCTGCACCACAGTACCACCGCACGCCCTTACTGGATCGCTGGCATTCTTGCCCTGGTGCTGCTAGGCGGCTGCGCCGGCACCACTGAACAGGACCGGTCGGCGGCATTGTTCTACCCCCCGCCACCCGACCTGCCACGACTCCAGTACCTTACCCGTTTTTCCTCTCCCAGCGACCTGGAAAGCGAGGGCATGGGGCTCAGGGATTTCATCGTCGGTAAAGACGTACTGAGCGATCACCTGGTGCGCAAGCCCTACGGCGTGGCGCTGCACGACGGCAAAATCTACGTCGCAGATACCCGCGGCGACGGTTACGCCATCTTCGACCTGAAACACAAACGCTCCAGTCTGGTGCAGGGCTTCGCCGGCGGGGCCATGCAAAAACCCATCAATATAACCATTGAAGCCGATGGCACCAAGTATCTAACCGATACCGACCGCAACCAGGTCCTGGTGTTCGACGCAAACGATAAATTCGTGCGCGCCTATGGATCCCCGGACCAGTTCAAGCCCATTGACGTACTGGTGGCAGGAGACAGGCTGTATATATCGGACCTGTACCATCATCAGATACAGGTGCTGGACAAGGCCAGCGGAGAAACCCTGTTCAGCTTCGGCAAGGCCGGTTCCGGCGAACGGGAACTGTTTCAACCGACCAACCTGGCGCTGGGGCCGGACCGGACACTGTATATCAGCGATACCGGGAACTGCCGTATCCAGAGATACACGCTGGACGGCGAATTTATACGCAGCTACGGCAGTATCGGTGACGCCGTAGGATCCTTCGCACGGCCCAAGGGCATCGCGATCGATCACGAAGGCCGGATATATGTGGTCGATGCCGCTTTTGAAAACATACAGATTCTGAACAACGACGGCACGCCCCTGATGTTTTTCGGTGAACCGGGCGACAAACGCGGCAACATCAACCTGCCGACGGATATCATTATCGATTACGACAACCTCGAGTATTTTCAGCCTTACGCAGCACCCGGTTTCCAGCTGGAATACGTCGTGCTGGTCGCCAGCCAGTTCGGCATCAACAAGGTCACCGTGTTTGGCTTTGGCAAGATGGAGGGCATGGACTATGCAGCCCCCAAACCCACTGACACGGAAGACAGGAAATAAGCGATCAGGCGCATGACAACCGCCCCTCAGCGCATCCTGTCCGCGCTCAGCTGCGGACTGGGACTGCTGGCGGCGCTGCCCTCGCTTTGTGGAGCACAATACGCTGACATACAGGCGTTCAAGCTGGTCGATGTCGAAGGCGAACTGTCCGGCCGCTATAACCTCGATGACTACGAACAGACTTCAACAGGCGGGAGCAAGACCTACCAGACACGCCCCACTTTCGAGGAGGAGATCTTTGTTCTGACACACAGCTACGCCTACCACCCCAGCTTTCTCAACATGGACCTGGGTGGCGGCCTGCTGTTCGTACAACAGGATTTCGACTCCGACCAGGGCAAGAGCAACACCAGGGAGTCGCTGTACAACCTGACAGCCCACCTGAACTTCCTGGAAGAAAAAGCTTACCCGTTCAAGCTATTCTACGATCGCAGCAACCCGTCGGTCACCACCAGCCTGGCCGGGCGTTTCCTGACAAAAAACACCCGCTATGGGATGAATGCCGCGCTGCTGGAACCGCTTTCCCCGGTAACGGTCAACATGGAGGCTTTCCGCTTTGAAAGTAACGGTTCCGGCTTCGGGACCAGCATCGACCAGACCACCGACCAGGCCTCCGTCCGTGCCACCAAATCCTATGGTGGCGGCAATACCATCCAGGTGTCCACCCTGTGGAGCGAAGCCGATTCGCGCAGCGGCAACCCGGGACTGCCGATTCAGCAAACGACGACTACCACCAAAGCCACGAACGCCAGCGCAATAAATTATTTCGGCGCCGACAATAAATTATGGCTGACCCAGCTCTTCACCTATTCCAACCAGACACTGGACCCGCAGCAGGAGCCATCAACCGAGCTTGACGATCTGCGTTACAGTTACGACCTGCGCTGGACGCATAGCGATAAAATGCGCTCGTTCTATCAGTATCGCCTGCAGAAGAGTGACCGCAGCGAGGCAGACACCACCAACCACAACGCCACTATCGGTGCATCCTATGAACAGCAGCAGGGCTGGCACGGTGATGTCGATATTCATGGCGAGCAGGAGAAGCAGGACACCACGAATTTTGACAGGAAGGTATACGGCACCCGGGGAACAATCGGTTATGACAGGAAAATACAGCAGGGCTCGATGCAACTGGGTGCTTCCATGGGTTTCGACCAGACAGACCAATCCAGCGGCGGCAGCGGGATCATCCAGATATTCGACGAGAACGTAACGCTGATCGGCACCGCACCCGTGGCATTACAGAATGATTTTGTCATAACCGGCTCCATTGTCGTAACCAACCTGGCCAGCACCCAGACATTCATCCAGGGACTGGACTACGACGTCCGGGTCATCGGCTCCACTACCGAAATCCAGCGACTGATCGGCGGTAATATTTTTGACGGCCAGACGGTACTGGTCGACTACGAGTACCGTTCAGGCGGCAATGTGAAATTCAACAGCCTCGTCCAGAGCTATACCGGCAACTTTAATGTGTTCAGATTCTACGACTTTTTCGCCCGCTACCGCAGGCTGGACCAGTCGGTAGGAAGCGGCCAGTCCACCACGCCTCTGAATGACATAGAAAACATGCTGGTGGGGGCGCGCGTCGATTATCCGTTACTGAGCGGCTGGCTGGTTGGCGGCGAGGTAAACTATGAAGACCAGGATGAAGATATATCGCCCTTTGTCCCCAAACTGTTCAAGGCCCACGTCGAAATCCCGCTGCCACGCACGACGCGACTGCG
>JBHHXO010000080.1:0-13197 GCA_046757125.1 Thiogranum sp. | reverse complement strand
GCGATATGGATAACCAACTGAATTTGTTCAATGATTTAACGGGACAGTAGTGACCAGTTGTAATGGAATCGGTTTCATTATCGAACCCCCTGTGTTTTGCAGTGATCGATATTATTAATGAGCCCATTAAGTGATTAGCATAAGTCGTGCCAACTGTTGTGGATGCAGCGTAGTTCGGGGTCTGTGCCGGAAGCCCTGTGTCAACGCGAGATGCCCGATGTGGCTGCTTGTTACACTGGGGATGAAATCAGCGAAGTGTGCATAGTCCAGTATGATTCCGTATAGCCGCTCGGGGCCGTAATCCCATTGAATCCGTGCCAGTGCGGGGGGTGACGATCCGGCCGTGTCGAGGGGGTGATAGATAGCCGCAAGCGCTGTTTGCGCAGATCCGTTGCCATGTGTTGCCCGGTTGATTGCAGGGGCTGCCGGCGGCCGAGGGTACCGTCAGGGCGATGGCCGTTATGGACAGGAAAAACCGGATAATCCTGTAATGCGTGTGTGGTAGTCGCTCCATGGGACGTGTACAGACAGTGTGACCGGAACTTTACCGTATGCCAACCAGTCACATCGCTACAGGGGGCAGCAGTAGGCTGTGATTCGAGCCCCTTCATTCCAGGAGGCCCGTACATGAAAACACACTCGCTTGAAGGCGCACGATATGCCCACGCCATGGGTAATTTGCTGGTTCTGTATACGCAGGTCGATCAGTTCATTATGGAAGCCTGTGCAGAGCGTATCGCAACAGCCCCGGACCAGGCTGCAAAGATGGGCCTGGCAAAACAGGTGGGTGATGAATGCCGCCACGTAAGCATCCAGAAAACCTGGATGCAGCAGTTCGGGGTCGATCAGACACCGCTTATCGAGCAACAGGCCATCGAGCGTCTGCATGCCCATTTCCGTGCGCTGGACTGGACCGATTTTTTGACAGATTTATACCTGGTGGTGGAAGCGCTGGGTTCACAGGCGGTTGAACAGGTGGTTCCGCTGGCAGACCCCGGTACCCGCGAGTCGCTACGCGTGCCGTTGCAGGATGAGCTGGACCACGTGGCGTTCGGGCTGTCCGAGTTGCATAAGGCGCTGAACCGCATGGACGCAGCGCACCGCCAGGCGCGGCTGGACGGGATTCCTGCACGCATCCAGGCAGTATTTGCGATGCTGGAGGAACTTGATGTGCCGGTCCTGGACTGGTTCGAGCAGGTCGGCGCCAGTTCCACGCAGCTCCACGATGCACTGGGTCAGCGCAGGGAGGAATTACTTGCCGGGCTGGCTATAGCTGCCTGAAGTAGCTTTTTTCCTCATCGCTGAGTGTCGGCAACGCGACAGGGCCCGTGCGCGGGAGCTCGTTCTTCACTGTGACCGGTGCTGGTTCATTGTCAGGTAGCGCATCGATGCATGCGGTATCGCCGCTGGTGGTGACGGGCTCCAGCAGTAACCCGGTTTCCTCATTGATCCTGACTACCTTGTAGCTGAACAGTTTGAGGTCCGGGCAGCCGGCCAGCAGGGAAGCGGCGCCGGGTGGTGGTTCGTGGCTTATGACTACCAGCCGAGGTGGGCGCAGTTGCTTGTGCAGCGCATCGTAGACCTGGTTGATCCAGGGTAATGCCGTCGCTACCTGTTCCGTGGCCTGCAGGCCGTTCAGCAGCGCAGCCTGGCTGTTGACCGGGTCAAAACTGATGAGTACCGGTCGGTTGTTCATATCGGCCAGCAGGATCGGGTAGCCGTCCCAGGGCAGTTTGGGTTCCAGTAAGCGGCTTTCTCCACCGGTCAATTCATCCGCTGCATCGATTAACAGGGCGCGCAGTTCACCCGCATCAACAACATCCGTCGTTCTCATGCACAGCTTCATACGCTCCCCTGCCCGGCTTTCGGGTACGGCAGGGTGCTGTAAAACTCGCTGCGCAGCAATCGTTCGCTGATACGTGTCAGGAAATTGTTGCGGTGGTGGTCGTGGGGTGCGTGCTCCGGGATGACCTGTTCCGGCAGGAAACCGAGGTTCAAAAGCGGGACATCCAGGTAACGCAATGTGCCTACCGCAAGCTTGCGGAAAAAACGCCACGCGGCGTGCTGGTCACGCGGCCCGACCAGTACGATACCGATTTCCGGTGTGTCCTGCTCTGACAATAACTTGATGCGCTGATACGCGGTCAATACGGAATCGAGATTGGCCGGTACCAGCAGGACTACGTGGTCGAATGCGTGCGCCAGCACGGTTTCGGTGGATGTCGTCGGTAACAGGCAGAACTCGCAATGACCGGTGTGTTCGCGCAGGATTTCCGGGAGCCGGCCGGGCTGCTCTTCCATGGTTTCGCGGAGTGGATACTGTGCGCTGTCGTGTCCCCTTTGCGTCAGGACTTCACACAGATTGTCTGTCACCCAGTCGAGTCCCGGGTTGTCGAGCAGAAAGGGGATCACCCGGCATGCATCCATGTCGTGTTCCGCCCCCGCTGCGTCGCTGAGGAACCCGGCGCGAATTTTTTCCATTCGATCGGAGGAAACCGCTTTGCGCTGCCATGCCGGGCTTAGCTGACAGGCCATCAGTGATGTACCGGTATCTGCAGCAGTGAGTTGATGCCGCCGAGCTCGTTGGGGATCTCGGCGGGATTGGTCGGATCCTGCTGCCACTTTCCGTCCACGACTATCCGGTACTCGTAGACGCCGGGTGGTGCTGTAAAGACCTTTTGCCAGTGACCGTTGACATTGCGGGTTTCGATATCCCGGTCAGGGACCCAGTTATTGAAATCGCCTGCAAGTTGCAGGCGCTTGCAATCGATTTCGTCGAAATTCATAACGACCATCTGTCGCAGGGGCCTTTTGCTGGTGGAGTTCATAATATTGTCCTCGTGCTCTTCGGTATCGGTGGTTTCGGGCGCGTCCTTCACGGGAGTGGTCACAGCCTGTCCACTGGCTGCCAGAATTTCATCTGCGAGCCGCTGGTAATCCTGTGCGGCAGTCGCGTGTGGCGCGTATTCGATCAGTGGCTTGCCGAACCATGCGGCTTCCCGCGCACGCACGGTGTGTCGTATCTGCACGGCACTTTGACCTACCGGCAGCTGCTCCCGGATCTGTTCCAGAACGGTTTGTGCAAAGCGCGTACGGGGGTCAAACATAACGGGCAGCGCCCGGACAGGCAGGTCGATACGGTATTTTTCACACAGCATCCCCGTGATGCCGTGCAGTTGCTGTATGCCATCCAGTGCGAACAGGCTGGCTTCTACCGGCGCGAGGACCTGTCCGGCTGCCCTGAGCGCATTGATGGAAAGTAATCCCAGCGATGGCGGGCAATCGATCAAAACCTGATCGTATTGCTGTGCATATTTTTCCAGTTGATCGAGCAATTGGCGCTCCCGTCCCGGCTGATTGGTCAAAAGTGGTTCCACTGCGGCCAATGTAATATTTGCGGGGACCAGGTCCACACCTGAAACCACATCTGATAACAACACGTCATGGAACGACAGTTCGTCACAAAATACTTCATACAGGCCCGGCAGTTCCCGATTACTGATCCCGAGTCCCAGCGTGGCGTGCCCCTGTGGATCCATATCAACAAGCAGGACCCGCTCATTTCGTTTGCCCAGCGCTGCCGCCAGGTTGATAGCGGTGGTGGTTTTCCCGCAACCGCCTTTTTGGTTGGCAATAGCAATGATGTTCATGCTCTGTCTCCGCTTTGCGCTGCGGCCGGGCCGCATGCGAAACTAACGAAGATGAAGGGCTCCGCCGCTCCATCACCATGCCTTTGTTGCTGTTGTTAGGTCAGGCGCATTCCCCTTGTTTGTTATCATCAACAGAAAACAGGTCGCCCTGTTGCGGCTGTTGCTGTTGAAGTTTTTCAATTTCCGCGGCCAGTTCGGCTACCGGGAAGACCCATTCCTGACCGGTGAGCGCGTCAAAGGCGCGTTCACCGTGAAAAACCAGCACCACGTCACCGGTCACAACCAGCGACAGCTCTACCAGAGGGCAGTCCACGGTTGGCAGAAAGCGGGTGAGGGATTGCAGGCATTTGCGAATACGCTGCACAGAGATGTTGGCGTCGAGCAGTCGTCTGGCAGTGCGCAACGCAATGAGATCGGTAAAGGAATAGCGCGTGTGACCGCCCGTAGTAAAACCGCTGGGGACAACCAGACCGGTTTTTCGCCAGTAACTTAGCTGGCGACTACTGAGCCCGGTGATTGCAGCAGTCTGTTGTCGGCTAAACGAGCCTGATGGCACGGGCACCCCCTGTCCGGGTGTTGCGCGATTTCGGCAAGTCTCGCAGGGTTTTCTGAAATGTCAAGAAAAAAGGACAAAAAACCCGTTTTTTGTCCTTTTTTGCTTTCCCCGGATGGCAGCGTACAGAGCCTACCAGCTGATATAGCTATAGCCCTGTTCCTGCAGGAGCATCAGGTCGTCTGCGCCGATTTCCACGACCTCGGCGAATTCGAGCAGGTCTTCCTTTTCCCAGCCAAGGGATTTCATGGTGTTACCGCAGGCGTGGAAGGAAACCCCGTAAGCGGCGAGGCTGGAGACGCGCTGGCGGATGATATCGGGGATCGGTCGCCCGGGTTTTTTTGCCAGGATGTGGAGTCCCGGGCCGATGGTGGTTACAACCAGGTGTGCTTCCTCCCCGTATTTGCGCAGCATGGCGCCTACCGAGAACAGCACGTGCTCCATGTAATCCGGATCGGCCTTGTTGAATTGATAAACCAGTTTGTGAATCGGGTCGTCGAACAGGTCGCGGTCTATCGGTTCTGCCCTGGTGCGGCCGGAAATGGCGGCCAGGCCAGTGCTTGCGCCCAGCCACTGCAGCAATTGACGGCGGCGAGTGTTTGGTTTCATGACTATCCTGAGCCTGTGTAGTGATCGGGTTTTGAATTTGACACTAGCACATGTCGGGTGTTCCGCCAAAAGCCGGCGGCTGTGTGCCGTGTACAATAAGCGCTTTTCCGGCTACCGATTCCGTTCTCTTATGAGCAATACCGGCGAGTGTTCCGAGCGCGCACAACTGGACCGGTTATCCGGTAACCTGGATGCGTGCATGGCCCGGGATATTCCCGGATTTGCCGGCCGGCTTGCGGCACTCAAACGCCGTAGTCAGCGTGGCCAGGCGCTGGAGCAGGGTATCAGCAAGCTGCGCGCCGGGATGCAGCGCTCCATGCGTTGTGTGGAACAGCGCTGCGCCAACGCGCCGGCCCCGCGCTATCCGCAGGACCTGCCGATCGTCGAAAACCGCGTGCGTATCCTGGAGACGATCAATGCGCATCAGGTGGTCATCCTGTGTGGTGAAACCGGGTCGGGCAAAACCACCCAGTTGCCCAAGATCTGCCTGGAGCTGGGGCGTGGCGTGCGTGGCAGGATCGGCCATACACAGCCGCGCCGTATTGCTGCGCGCAGTCTGGCGGCGCGCATCGCGGAGGAGCTGGACAGCCCGCCGGGCGAGCAGGTGGGTTACAAGGTGCGCTTTCACGACAGGGTGCAGGCGCACAGTTACGTCAAGGTGATGACAGACGGGATCCTGCTGGCCGAGATCCGGTCCGATCCCGAGTTACGCGAGTACGACACCCTGATTGTCGATGAGGCGCACGAGCGCAGTCTGAATATCGATTTTCTGCTGGGCTACCTGCAACGCCTGTTGCCGCGCCGTCCCGATCTCAAGCTCATTATTACCTCGGCTACCATTGATCCGCAGCGTTTCGCCAGTCATTTTGGCGGGGCGCCGGTTATCGAGGTATCGGGCCGTACCTGGCCGGTCGAGATACGTTACCGGCCACTGGCCGGTGCAGACGAAGACCAGAAGGACAGGGGGCGCGGGCAGGCGTTACTGGATGCGGTGGATGAGTTGGCCGCAGAAGGGCCGGGCGATGTGCTGGTGTTCCTGCCGGGCGAGCGCGCCATACGCGAAAGCAGTGAGCTGCTACGCAAACATCATCCCCCGCACACCGAAATTGTGCCGCTGTATGCGCGCCTGTCCGTCGCGCAGCAGGGCAAGGTGTTCCGGCCGCACCGGGGACGGCGCATCGTGCTGGCTACCAACGTGGCGGAAACCTCGCTGACGGTACCCGGTATCCGCTACGTGGTGGATACCGGGCTGGCGCGGGTCAGCCGTTACAGCTACCGCACCAAGGTGCAGCGCTTGCCCGTTGAAGGTGTGTCGCAGGCCTCGGCCAATCAGCGCGCGGGGCGTTGCGGACGGGTAGCTGCCGGTATTTGTATCCGCCTGTATGGCGAGGATGACTTCCTGTCACGCGCAGCGTTCACCGAACCCGAGATACAACGTACCAACCTGGCTGCGGTTATCCTGGGCATGACAGTACTGGGCCTGGGTGATATCGAAGCCTTTCCGTTTATCGATCCCCCCGATACGCGTTTCATACGCGACGGTTACAAGTTGCTGTATGAACTGGGTGCGGTGGACCGGCAACAGAAGCTGACCGCGCTGGGCCGCAGGATCGCCCGCCTGTCCGTGGATCCGCGCCTGGCGCGCATGGTGCTAGCGGCCGGTGAGTTGAATTGTCTTGCCGAAGTGCTGGTGATTGTGTCGGCGCTGGAAGTGATCGATCCCCGCGAGCGCCCGCTGGACAAGGCCCGGGCCGCGGACGAAAAACACGCCCTGTTCCGGGATGAAAAGTCCGATTTCCTGGCCAGCCTGAATCTCTGGAATGCTTACCGTGAGCAGGCTGCGCACCTGACGCGCAACAAGCTGCGCAGATGGTGCAGGGAACACTTTGTATCGTATATGCGTATGCGCGAATGGGTGGATGTGCAGCGGCAATTGCTGGCGCAGGTCAAGGGTATGGGTATGTCCTGCAACACGACTGCAGCGGACTACCGTTCCATTCACTGTGCCTTGCTGACCGGGCTGCTGGGTAACCTTGCCCTGCAGGCGGAACCCGGCGAGTACACGGGGGCGCGCAACCTGAAGTTTAGCCTGTTCCCGGGTTCCGGGCTGGGTCGGAAGCAACCGAAGTGGCTGGTGGCCAGCGAGCTGGTAGAAACCGGTCGCCGCTATCTGCGTACCGCCGCTGCTATAGAACCGGACTGGGTCGAACCACTCGCCGCGCACCTGGTCAAGCGCAGTTACTCCGAACCGCACTGGGAGAGGAAACGTGCCCGGGTGGTGGCATTCGAACGTGTGACGCTGTACGGCCTGCCGCTGGTGCAGCGGCGCAAGGTGAATTACGGGCCGATCGACCGGGCCGCAGCGCGGGAGCTGTTTATCCGTCATGCACTGGTTGCCGGTGAATTCAGCACAGGCGCCGGGTTTGCACAACATAACCGCGAGCTGCTGGCGTCGATCGATCAACTCGAGTCCAGGGCGCGGCGCCGTGACGTGCTGGTCGAGGAAGAAGAGCTGTACCGTTTTTTTGATGAACGTATACCGGACTCGGTGTATGACGGTAACAGCTTCCAGCGCTGGTGGCGGACGGTAGAGCACGAACAGGCGGATCTGCTGTGCCTGCAACGGGAGGCTGTTACCCGCCATGCGGCAGCAAGCGTAACCGGGCAGCAGTTTCCCGACCGGCTGGAGATACGCGGCCTGTGTCTGCCGGTGCAGTACCGGTTTTCCCCCGGTGAGAAGGGGGACGGCCTGCGTGTCCGCTTGCCCGTTACCGCATTGAACCAGGTGCAGGACAGTGACTTCGAGTGGCTGGTGCCCGGTTTGCTCAGGGAAAAGATCATGCTGCTGCTCAAGTCGCTGCCGAAACAGTTGCGGCGTCATTTTGTACCGGCACCGGATTTTGCAGATGCCTGTATCGCGGCCCTGCAAGCGCGCGACAGGGCCCTGACCGGGGCGCTGGCGGAACAGTTGCACGCCATGACCGGTGTATCGGTGCCCGCCGATGCGTGGCGGCCGGAACTGTTACCACGGCATCTGTTCGCATTCTTTGAGCTGCGCGACGAGCAGGACAAACTGCTCGATTCAGGGCGAGATCTGCAGCGTCTGCAGCGCGAATACGGTGAACGCGCCCGGCGCGGGTTTGAACGGGTGTCTGACGCCCGCTACGAGCGCAAGCAAATCCGGGACTGGGATTTCGGTGACCTGCCGGAATCCATTGAGCTTGAAAACAGCGGCCTGGTGCTGCGCGCCTGGCCGGCACTCGCTGTCAATGACGGCTCGATCGAGTTGCGGTTGTTTGATCAGCGGCAACAGGCGCTTGCTGCACACCGTGAAGGGTTGCTGGCGCTGTTCCGGAAAAAGGCCGGGCGTGTCGTGCGCGAGATCAGGCGTGCGGTGCCCGACCTGCAGCAACAGAGCGTGTGGTTCAGTACTGTGGCCGGCGCGGATGTACTGCTGGCCGACCTGGAACAGGCGGTTATGCAGGCGGCCTTTCTGAGTGACGGGGCGACTGCGATGCGTACTGCCGCTGCTTTTCAGCAACGCCTGGAAGAGGGCCGACGCACCCTGCCCGAATGGGCGCTCAGGATAGGCGGCTGGAGTTACGAGACCCTGCAGGCCTGGCATGCGCTCAGCCGGTTACTGAAAGGCGCCGTTTCGCCGCAATTACTGGCGGCCACCGGCGAGGTGCAGGCGCAGGTGCAGCAGCTGGTCTACCCGGGTTTTATCAGTATGACCCCGGTGCGCTGGTTGCCCCACCTGGCGCGCTATCTGCGTGCTGCGACGCAGCGCCTGGACAAGCTGGCAGAACGCGCCGGGCAGGATCGCAAGCAGGCGGCAGTGGTGCGGCGCTACCAGGATCGTTACCAGCAGGCGCTTGCCGGTGGCAGGAGCGACCGGTCACTGGAAGAATTTCGCTGGCTGGTCGAGGAACTGCGTGTGTCCCTGTTTGCACAGGGACTGGGGACCTCGGTCAAGGTTTCGCCAGAACGGCTTGAGCGTTTTTGGAAAGAGACTGCATCTACGGAATAACCCGCAGGCAGTTATTCTTCAAAGCGCTGGAACACCAGCGAGGCGTTGGTGCCGCCGAAGCCGAAACTGTTGGACATGACGGTGCGCAGACCGGCGTTATCCTTGCGTTCGCGCTGGATAGGCATGCTGGCTGCTGCCGGGTCCAGCATTTCGATATTGGCAGAGGCGCAGATGAAGTCGTGTTTGACCATTAACAGGCTGTAGATGGCTTCCTGTACGCCGGCTGCGCCCAGTGAGTGGCCGGTCAGCGATTTGGTCGAGCTGATAGGTGGAACCGCATCCGGGAATACCGTCTGTATGGCTTCCAGTTCGCGGGTATCGCCAACCGGTGTGCTGGTGCCGTGCGCATTGATGTAGTCGACCGGCGTATCCACCGTGGCAAGCGCCTGCTGCATGCAGCGTACCGCGCCTTCCCCGGACGGCTGGACCATGTCATAGCCGTCGGACGTGGCGCCGTAGCCGACCAGTTCGGCATAGATTTTCGCGCCGCGTGCCCTGGCGTGTTCCAGCTCTTCCATTACCAGCATGCCGCCGCCACCGGCGATGACAAAGCCGTCCCGGGTTTCGTCGTAGGCGCGTGAGGCCGTTTCCGGCGTGTCATTATACTTGGATGAAAGCGCACCCATGGCGTCAAACAGCAGGGTCAGGCTCCAGTGCAATTCTTCGCCGCCGCCGGCGAACACGATGTCCTGCTTGCCCATCTGGATCAGTTCCGAGGCGTTGCCGATACAGTGTGCGCTGGTTGAGCAGGCGGAACTGATGGAGTAGTTCACGCCCTTGATCTTGTAGGCGGTGGACAGGCAGGCGGAATTGGTGCTGCCCATGGTGCGTGGCACCATGAACGGGCCGACTTTTTTCGCGCCCTTTTCGCGCATCAGGTCGACAGCCAGCGAGACATTCTGTGTCGATGTGCCGCCGGAGCCTGCAATCAGGCCGGTGCGCGGGTTGGAAATCTGTTCTTCTGTCAGCCCGGAATCCTCGATGGCCTCCTGCATCGCAATATAGTTGTAGGCCGCACTGTCGCCCATAAAGCGCTTCAATTTCCTGTTGATCACGCTGTTCAGGTCGAGGTCGACCGCGCCGTGAATATGGCTGCGAAATCCCAGCTCCTTGTATTCAGGGCAGAATACAATGCCGGATTTCCCCTGCTGCAGGGATTCCAGTACCTGTTGCTGGCTGGTGCCTATGCTGGATGTGATACCCAGTCCGGTAACTACTACGCGCCGCATAAAAATATGTCCTAAAAATCTTCTGTTGAGGTAAACAGGCCAACCCGAAGGCTTTTGGCGGTGTAGATTTCCTTGCCATCGACTGACATGGATGCGTCACCGATGCCCATAAATAACTTGCGCTGGATGACACGCTTGAGATCGACCTGGTACCGTACCAGCCTGTTCTCCGGTGTTACCTGGCCGCTGAATTTTACTTCCCCGGATCCCAGTGCACGGCCGCGACCCGGTCCGCCCAGCCAGCCCAGGTGAAACCCGATGAGCTGCCACAGGGCATCCAGGCCGAGGCAGCCGGGCATAACGGGGTCTGATTCAAAGTGGCATGCAAAAAACCACAGCTCCGGCCTGATGTCGAGCTCGGCAATGATCTGTCCCTTGTCGTGGGCGCCGCCCGTATCGCTGATATGGGTGATGCGGTCAAACATCAGCATGGGTGGCAGCGGCAGGCGGGCATTGCCGGGGCCGAACAGTTCGCCGTGGCCGCACTTCAGCAGCTCTTCGCGGGAATACTGGTTCTGTTGCTGTGGGGTCAATGCCTGTGCCGTTGTCATGTGATTTGCCAGAGTCGCTTGCAGATTACCGGAGGCGCGTATTCTAGCGGTTTAGGCCGCATTTTGCATGAAATGGCTGATGAAAAACCACCTCTTGTGAGCGCAGGGTCAAGGTATTGGCGCCTAATCCCTGAAATTAACGTATTGCAGGGGCAGGTCGACGGGGGCTTCTTTCAAAAGGGCGATAACATTCTGCAGGTCGTCGCGCTTCTTGCCGCTTACCCGCACCTTGTCGCCCTGGATGCTGACCTGGACCTTCAGTTTGGCATCCTTGACCAGTTTTACAATTTTTCTGGCGGTGTCCTGCTCGATACCCTGGCGTACGGTGAGCGTCTGGTGAACCTGGTTATTGCTTTGTTCAGTCTTGCCCGCTTCCAGTGAGCCCAGGTCAATACCGCGTCTTGCCAGCGCCTTGTAGAGAATATCCTTGACCTGGTTCAGCTGAAACTCACTGTCCGCACGCAGCACCAGCTGTTCATCGCAACGCTCTATTTTTGCGCATGACCCCTTGAAATCGTAGCGGTTGCCGACCTCTCTGTTGGCCTGATCAACGGCATTGGTAACTTCCTGTAAATCGACTTCGGAAACAGTATCAAATGATGGCATGGTTACGGCCGGCCCGGAAACGTGGTTTCTGAAGGGTGTTATAGTACTGCACAAGCAACGATCTGATCCAGAATGCCGCTTAATATTCTCCGAATCCTGCGCCGTGCGCGCTTTCTTTCCACCCGGCGCAGGCTGGAGTGGTATCCGCCCTTCTGGTTGATGGGCGTCAAGGTAATCGAGCTCGACGATGACTGGACGCGCGTGCGTTTGCGCCTGCCCCTGAATGCACGGTCGAGAAATATGGGAGACGCCATGTTTGGCGGCTACCAGGCCGCGATTGCCGATCCCGTCGCAGCCGTTGCCTGTGCCAGGCAGTTTCCGGGCTACGGTGCGTGGACCCGGACGCTGTCGCTGGATTTCGAACGCCCCGGCGATACCGACCTGGAATTGCGTTTCGAATTCGATCCCGGGATCGGGAGGAAATCCGGCTGGACCTCGAGCGTAAAGGGCGCAGCACGCCGGAATTCGAATACGGTCTGTATCGCGCTGATGGTACGCGTTGTACCCGCGTCCTGTGTCGTGTGGCGATCAGGTCATACGGTAAAAAGGAAAGGTAGAGCCTATCGGGCGGCCGAGTCGAGTGTCGCTGTGCCTGTGTCCCCGGCAACAGGATCCAGGGTGGATTTCAGCTGCTCGAGCAAGGGGGTATAGCGCTCGTCGTTGTGCCGGTTCCAGTTGTCCAGCAACGGCAGAACAGCACGTACCAGTGCCTCCGCATCTGTTTCCGGCCGACCCCCGTCCGCCAGTGTGCGCAAGGCCTGCAGCAGTTCTTCCGCACCGGCAACAGCTGTCGCGGCCGGAGCCGGGCTTGCCGGTACGACCGGGGCCTTGTCCGCTGTTGCGTGGGGTTCGGGGGGTGTTTGAAGCTCCGCGCCCTGTACGCAGTCCCCGCCGGCAGCCTGCGCCTGTTGCAGGGCCTTGCCGGCATCTGTCAGTAGCTGCGCGGCATCGAGACCGGCGTGCAGGGTCGGGGCGGCTACCGCAACACTTACCTTGACGCGGAGTGACTCACCACGGTTATTCGCGAAAGACTGTTCACCGATCGCCCTGTGCAGCTGCCGGGCTACCTGTCCGGCGCCTTCCGGTGTGGCAGACGGTAACAGGATGCCGAAGGTATCCAGGTTGATACGTGCAACGGTGTCTTCCCTGCGCCGGCCCGCGCCGAGTATCTGTGTGATGCGTTGCAGGATGTTCTCCGCGGTTTGCTTGCCCTGGCGCAGAAACAGTATTTTGTATTTATCCACCTGGATCAGCAGCAGTGCGATACCGGTATTATGCCGGTTGGCGTAGGAGAGCTGTTCTGCAATGTTATCGGTGAAGGCCCGCTGGTTGGGCAGGCCGGTCGTCAAATCGATACTGGTGTGTTTTTCCAGTTGCTGTTTGCTTGTTTCGCTGTGTTGCAGTGCCTGCCGGGTGTGTTCCTGTTTGGCGTGTGTCTGCGCGCGCGCCAGCAGTTGTACGGACTCAAACGGCTTGGTGATGAAGTCGCTGGCGCCGGCGGAGAAGGCGGTTTTCTTGCTGCCGTCATCGTCCTCGGCGCCGGTAACAATAATAACCGGCAGTTCTTTCAGTTCGGGTTGTGAGGATTCGCGTATTCTTTTCAGCAGTCCCAGTCCGTCCAGGTTGGGCATGGACAAATCCGACATCACCAGAGTGATGCGGCTGTTTTCCTGCAACCGGTCCCAGGCCGCTTCCCCGTCTTCGGCTTCTATGATTTCGAAGTCACTTTTGAGTATTTTGCGCGCAGCAAGGCGCATGAGCCGAGAGTCATCGACTACCAGGACCACGGGTTTGCCGGTACAGGATTCGGTCATTTTGTTACACGCGACCTTTACTTTAATAATAGTCAGGTGTCGGCGTAGCAGGATAAACCTTTAACAATCCGTGATTTGGACGGAAATCCAGCCGGGGTGGTCGGCGATGGCCGGCGGCTCGAGGTGACGCGGATCGATCCTCAGCGCTGGAGCAT
>JBHHXO010000079.1:0-13287 GCA_046757125.1 Thiogranum sp. | reverse complement strand
CCGTGTACCTCGCTGACGGGGAACACGAAACTCTGTCGGTCTTTTTCGATGAAGATCATGCGTTCAAGAATTTCATGATCGGTAATATACGATTCGCGCGCCTTGTCCAGTTGCAGGATGGCGCCGATAGAGATACAGATTTGCAGCTCACCGCGGATGTTGACCAGCCCCTTGATAACGTCGCCGGATTTGTGTGGCAGGCTGTGGATAGTGCGCATCGGTGTAATTTCGTTAATGTACAGACTGTCGATGGCCAGCCATTCGTCGCCCAGACGGAACAGTAATACCGAGCGGGTCGCGTCCTGCTCGTTCTGCCTGGTGTCCGTGAACCGCCGGGTCCATTCCTGGCGGTAGGCGCCGGGTACCGGGCGCTCCAGCATCTGTCGTCCGGCTGCCGAATAACGGTTGCAGTTGCGGCAGTGTACGAAGCGTTGCAGTTCCGGGCAGCTTGCTTCCTGCGCGCTCCACACGCCGATGCGATTCCAGCAATCGTCCAGTGCAGTGTCGTCATCCCGGCTTGCGTCGCTCATCCCCCCGCCCCCTGGCTGCGGCGTTGTGCCCGCGTGGCCCGCTCGTGGAAACGTTGCGCATTGCCGTTGTCACCCTGCCGTCGGCAGATAACGCTGAGGTGTGCGAGCGCTTCATAGTGTGCCGGGTCCAGGTACACGGCCTTGCGGAACATCCGCTCCGCTTCAGCCGTGTTGCCTGCGGCCTCGCGTATCAGGCCCAGCAGGTAGTGTGTGTCGGCCTGCAGTGCCTGTCTTTGCAGCAGGGTTTCGCAGTGGTTTGCCGCTTCATCGAGGTGCCCCTGGTCGGCGAGCCGGAAAGCTCTCTGTAACAGTTCATGATCCTGTTCAGCGGGTGCGTCGCCGGGTGGAGGCGATCCGCCGGCGTCCGAACCATCGTTGAACGGCAGCGGCTCGCTCGGTACCCGTTTGCCGGGCCTGCGCGCGGGCGGTGCCTTGCGTGTTGCGCGCGGTACAACGGTGCTTTCTTCGCACTTTGTTTTCTGCGTGCGGCGGAAACCGAAGCTGCGGGGAAAATCCAGCGCCTCGAAAGGGCGTTCGAGCAGCAGGCTGGTTTCCGAGTGGCCCAGAAACAGAATGCCGCTGCGGGACAGCAACTGTTCCAGCCGGTCGATGGCGTGATGCTGGGTGGGCCGGTCGAAATAGATCAGCAGGTTGCGGCAGAAGATCACGTGGTAGGGTGTCCGGCCTTCGCTGAAGCCCTGGTCCAGGATGTTGGCCTGCTCGAAGTTTACCCGCTGGCGAATGTTGTCCCTGAGCTGGAAACGCGAATCCACTGCATCGAAATAGCGGTCGCGGAAACGGAGATCGCCACCACGGAAAGAGTTGTTGCCGTAACAGGCGTCGAGCGCCCTGCCGATATTGACGCTGCTGATATCGACGGCGTCTATTTGTGCATCGCCGGCGGCGACGCCGCAGTCGGCCAGGCACATGGCGAGGGTGTAGGGTTCCTCGCCGGTTGAGCAGGGCACACTCAGGATGCGCAACGGTGTGGTTTGCTGGCCGGTGAGCCAGGTATGGCGCACCCAGTCGCTGAAGGCGGAAAACGGATTATGGTCGCGGTAGAACCAGGTTTCCGGGATCACCACCGTGTCGATGAGTTCATTCAGCTCGGTCTCGGACTGGGTGATGATATTCCGGTAGTCGTCGATATCGGTGATACCGCAGTCGCGCATGCGCCGTTCCACGGCCTGGCTGATGGTGCCGGAACCCACCGTCGAGCTGTGCAGCCCCATCTTTTGTTTCAGCAGGGTCTCTATAGCGGGCAGTGACATCTACACCGCCTCGGCCGGGAACAGTTGTGACCGGATCGCTTCGGGCAGCAGTTCGCCGATGGTTATCTGCTGGACAAGTCCCGGTTCACAGCGTGCGGCGTTGCCGAGATACGGTATGTCCTCCATGTTCAGGCCGGTACTGCTAAAACTGTCTGCGGCGATGTCTACGGTTTCGGTAACGCGTTCTGCAAGCAGACCGAGGACACGCTGTGTGCCGTCCGCCAGCGGGTAGTTCACCAGGATGATGCGGCTGGTGAAGGAGTTGCTGCAGGGCGTGTCATTGATCAGCCGGCACAGGTCGATGACCGGTACGTGCTGCCCGCGGTAGTTGAACAGGCCGCACACACACTCGGGCGCCATGGAGATGGCTTCCAGTTCCACCTGCGGGGCCACTTCCACCACGTCCACGACCGGGATGGCGTAGCGGCTGTTGCCCAGCTGAAACAGCAGCATCAGCATAATGTCTGCCCTCAGGAACTGACCCGGAAGTGGGAGGCGCCTTCCTGAAGCCGGCTGGCCGCTTCATTCAGTTGCATGATGGCGCCGTTGGACTGGCGCAGGGAGTCCGCGGTCTGCTGCGCCGATTCGCTGAGCTGAACAATGGCATCCCGGATCTGGTTGCCGCCCTGGGCCTGTGAATTCATGCCCTCGTTGACTTCTTCAAAGCGCGGAATCAGGGTGTCTACCTGCTCGATGATGTGCGCCAGCTGGGAACCGACCTGGCGCACGTCGTCGACGCCGTGGCGAACTTCCTCGGAGAATTTTTCCATGCCCATCACGCCGGCTGATACGGCGGACTGCATTTCCTTTACCATTTGTTCGATGTCCCAGGTGGCTACCGCCGTCTGGTCGGCGAGGCGGCGGATTTCCGTGGCAACGACCGCGAAACCGACGCCGTATTCACCCGCTTTCTCGGCCTCGATAGCGGCATTCAGTGACAGCAGGTTGGTCTGGTCGGCAACCCGGTTGATGGTAGTGACCACGGTGTTGATGTTGCCGGCTTTCTCGCTCAGCACGGCCAGCTTGGAACTTATCGAGTCTGTTGCCTCCATCATCTGGTGCATGGTCTTTTCCATACTCTGCAGGGAAGGGCGCCCGGCGTTGGCGCCTTCGGACGTTTTCCAGGCAACCTCGGTAACCTCGTTCATGGTGTTGAGCAGTTCCTTGGACGTGGCGGTAATCTCCGTTACGGTGGCCTTGATCTGGTTGGTGGTCGCCGCCTGCTCGGTGACCGTGGCTTCCTGCTGTTTGGCGGTCGCGGCGATCTCGGTTGCCGACGAAGTCACCTGCACCCCGGACTGCTGTATGCGGGACACCAGCGAGTTCAGGCTGTTCAGCATTTGCTGTATACCGGTGGCCAGCTCGGAAATAATGTCCTGGTCGCGGTACACCATGATTTCCCCGGTCAGGTTGCCCTCGGCCGCCATGGCGACGACATCCTGTATCAGTTCGACCTTGCCTTTAACGTCTTCGGATGCCTGCCTTTCGCGTTCGATAACATCCTTGACCTGCTGGTTCATCCGGTTGAAGGCGTTTGCCAGCGCGTGGAATTCCTTCAGTGCGCGGTCGCCCAGCCGCGTGTCGGCTTCTCCGGAGGCGACCCGGTCCATGTCGCTGATCATGGCTTTCACCGGCCGAAACAGGAAACGGTTGAGAAACATGATCGCAATCAGCAGCACGGCACCGATGAGCGCGACAAAGGCCGCCGTTGTGGTGTTGCGTGTTTGCCGGGTGGCATTGTAGAGCGAGGAAAAATCATCCAGCGCAACCAGTTGTGCAACGGGAATATTGCGCTCGTCCTGCACCAGGTACTGGACTTCGTGCACGTTGCCGGACTTGTTCTCCCACCCTTCCGTTTCGAAACGAGGATCGCCGGTTGTGGTCTGGATACGCAGCGGCAGGCCGGTCAGGCCAGCCACGTTCTGCAGGGTGAAGACGGGGTCAAAACTGATTTCCAGGTACCCCTGACCCGTCCTGTCACCGAGCGGCCGTATGACCGAGTAACGGCTGCCTTTATCGGACAGCCAGAAAGCTGCGTTACCCTGCTGCGGGTCGGCATTCCTGAGCGCAATGTTGTCTCCGCCTTCACTATTGCCGGCCTGCATCAGCCGTTGTTTGTTGCTGTTGTAGAGTCGTACCGCAGTTGCCTTCAGGTGTGGCAGACCGGATTTGAGCGGGGCCTCCAGCAGTTTTTGCAGCATCGGGTTCGAGGTGCCCGCCGGTGCCTCTGCCAGGTATGCGCCGAGCTCCGGTTGCCGTGACAGGGCTTTGGCTGCGGCTGCGCTCAACTGCTCGCCTTCGGCGACCAGCTGGTCGAGCGTGGCATCGCTGGCTACCTGCAGAATTCGCGCGACGGTGCTGGTCTGGGCCTGTACCGCGGCGTTGCGGTATTCGGTTTCCGATACGAAGGCCATGGCCACGGCGACAATTCCCACGATCAGCAGCATGCTTACCGTCAGTGCCTTCGCTGAAAATTTTTCGATTTGCATAATTTTGGTTCTCACTTTTCCCGGGCGGCCCTGTGTATGGGCAAGGTAATCAATCACCAGGGCTGCAAATTGCTTGCCACGATTGTGCGGAGGGTTGCTTGCGGGGGCAGAGCGCCGGCCGCGCCGGCCCGGTTTCCGGGCTAGCGCAGATTGCTATACCTGGTTAATTTATAACCTGTTGTAATATATAAATAAATAATTTCCCTGGGCGTGACTTGAATGAAGTGGGTGGGAACTGGAAGGCTGGATTCAGTTTGGCGTTTGAGCTGCCGTTATGAAAGATAACGACGGAAATTTGTCACTATTGCTGGATTACCATGATTCGACTCCTTCTCAAACCCGTGCTCGGGCTGCTTGCCTTGATAACAACCGGTGTGGTGATCGCTGATTCCATTCATATCATTCCCATGAACCAGAAACGGCTGGCGACCTATTACATCCAGGCCAGTATGCATGGCAGTGGCAACGTGGAATTCATGGTGGATACCGGGGCCGGTTACACCACCATCAACGAGCATATTTTGCAGCAGCTGTTGCTGGCCGATAATGCGGTCTATGTCGGCGAGCTGACAGGCGTGATGGCTGATGGCTCCCAGCACCGCTTGCCGGTGTATCGGATAAAGCGCCTGGTACTGGGCGCGGGCTGTGTGCTCGAAAATATAGAAGCCGCTGTTTTCCCGGAAAAAACCCGCATGCTGCTGGGCCTGAGCGCGCTCAAGAAGGCGGCGCCCTTCACGTTTTCCACCAACCCGCCCAGTCTTGGGCTGAGCAACTGCGGCACCGTCACCGGCTGAACCGGAAAAAAACCGCCCGATAATTTGCACATCCTCCTGAACTGGCAGAAAATAGGCCTGTCTGGAGAGGTCATGATGGTTCATGATCCATGCAGTGTGCGGAGGGCTTCGACAAATGAAAAAAATCATCTCGGCCAGGGTACTGGTACTGGCTACCCTGGGGATATCGGGCGGCTGGGCTCAGGCTTCAGACGGGTACGTAGACGACAGCAGTAAATCCATTGTACGCACCGGGTACGGGGATTGTATGCATACCAAGCGCTGGTCCGTACCCAACGCGATTATCGAATGTGATCCCGAGATCGTGGCGGCGCGAGACGGCGTAGACATGGCCGCGGTGGATGTCATCATCAAAATGAAGCGCAACCCGGTGCATCTGCAGGCGGATACGTTGTTCGGCTTTGACAGCGACGCGATTTCCGATAACGGTGCGGCGTTGCTCGACGACCTGGTCGGGAACCTGACCGCGGCCATCCTGCTGGAACAGAAAATCGAAATTACCGGGTACACTGACCGCATCGGCGACGACGCCTACAACCTGGCGTTGTCGAAGCGCCGCGCAGAGTCGGTGCGCAGCTACCTGGTGGCAAAAGGCGTGGTACCCGCCTATATCGAGACAAAAGGCCTGGGCTCGGCCAACCCGGTGGTGGAATGTCCGGGTATGCGCGGCCAGGCGCTGATCGATTGTCTTGCTCCCAACCGGCGCACGGAAGTCGAGGTGTCGGCGTTCGAGGAGGTCGAGGTGCGCGAAGAAGTGCCGCGGCAGAAAGCTCCCATACCCGTTTCGAAGTAAAGCGGCGGGAACAGTTACATAACGGGTCCTGTGTTAGCAGGGCCCGTTTTTATTGCGCGGCGTCTTCCGCCATTTGCTTCAGTTTGTACAGCAGTTCCAGCGCCTGGCGGGGGGTCAGGTTATCGGGCTTGATGCCCTGGAACGCGTCTATGAGCGGGCATTCTTCCTTGCGTGCAAACAGGTCGATTTGCGGTTCCGCGCTGTTGCCGTGCAGGGGGGCATGCAGCGGACCGTTTTCCAGCTTGTGCAGAATGGCGCGCCCCTGTTCCAGTACCTGCTCCGGCACGCCCGCCAGCGCGGCGACCTGCAGGCCGTAGCTGCGGCTGGCCGGGCCGTCCTTGACGGTGTGCAGGAAGACAATCCGTTCGCCGTGCTCGACGGCATCCAGGTGCACATTGGCGCTGGCAGGCATCTCCTCGGGCAGGCCGGTGAGTTCGAAATAGTGTGTTGCGAACAGCGTGAAGGCGCCCAGTTCACCGAGTTCCCTGGCGACCGCCCAGGCCAGCGCCAGGCCATCGTAGGTGCTGGTGCCGCGGCCGATCTCGTCTATCAGCACCAGGCTCCGGTGGCCGGCATTGTTGAGAATGTTGGCGGTTTCGGTCATTTCCACCATGAAGGTCGAACGGCCGCTGGCGAGGTCATCGGAGGCCCCGATACGGGTAAAAATCCGGTCGATCGGCCCGATGCTGGCCTGGTCGGCGGGCACGAAACTGCCCATGCAGGCGAGCAGTACGATCAGGGCGGTCTGGCGCATGTAAGTGGATTTGCCGCCCATGTTGGGGCCGGTAATGATCAGCATGCGTCGCGCGTCGGTCAGCTCGACATCGTTGGGCACAAACGGGTCTTCGTTGACCTGTTCTATAACCGGGTGCCGGCCGCCCTGTATACGGATACCGGGCTCCTCGACCAGCATCGGCCGCGACCAGTTGAGGGCATCGGCACGTGCCGCCAGGGTGGTCAGAACGTCGAGTTCGGCAAGACCTTCCGCGCAGCCGGACAGGGGTTTCAGGTGTTCGAGCAGCTTGTCGAGCAGCGCGGCGTACAATGCTTTCTCGCGTTCCAGCGCCTTGCTGCGTGCGCTCAGTACCCGGTCTTCGTGTGCCTTGAGTTCGGGTGTGATGAAGCGCTCCGCCCCCTTCAGTGTCTGGCGGCGCTGGTAGTTGTCCGGAACCCGGTCGGACTGGCTGCGGCTGACCTCGATGTAATAGCCGTGCACGCGGTTGTAGCGAATTTTCAGGTTGCCGATGCCGGAACGTTCGCGTTCCCGGGTTTCCATTTCCAGCAGTACCTGGTCGCCCTGTTCACTGAGCCGTTTCAGTTCATCCAGTTCCGCATCGTAGCCCACGGCAATGACGCCGCCGTCGCGCACCAGCGCGGGGGGGATGTCCGGCAGGGCCCGGCGCAGCAATTTGAGTATGCCGGGGTGTTCCTGGATGCGGGTGGACAGTTCACCCAGCAGCGGGTCGCTGTCGCTGCGCAACAGGGCCTGCAGCTCGGGCAGGCGCGCCAGCGTGTCGCGCAGGGCGCCCAGATCGCGCGGCCGGGCGGATTTCAGCGCGATGCGCGACAGGATGCGCTCGAGGTCGCAGCTGCCGCGCAGTTGTTCGCGCAGGGATTCGAACAGGCGCGCCTGTAACAGGGATTCCAGGCACTGGTGACGCCTCGCCAGTACGCCGCGGTCACGCAGCGGGCGGTGCAGCCAGCGGCGCAGCATGCGGCCACCCATGGCGGTCACGCTCTTGTCCAGTACTGCGATCAGGCTGTGCGCCTTTTGCCCGGACTGCGCCTGGTCGAGTTCCAGGTTGCGACGCGTGGCCGCGTCCATCACCACGCTGTCTTCGTGCAGTTCGGTACGCAGGCCGCGCAAATGGGGCAGGGCGGCGCGTTGTGTATCCTTGACGTAGTGCAACAATGCCCCGGCGGCGGCTACCGCAACCGGCATGTCCTGGCAGCCGAACCCGCTGAGGTCACGGGTGGCGAACTGCTGGTTGAGCTGGCGGGCGGCGCTTTCGGTATCGAAATGCCAGGGTGCAAGCCGACGCAGTCCGCCATGACGCTGTAACGCGGCCGGCAGCGACAGGTTTTCGCTGATCAGCAGCTCGGCGGGCTGCAGGCGCTCGATTTCCCCCAGCAGGGTGTCCTCGCCGCTGAACTCCTGTACTACGAAGCGCCCCGCGGACAGGTCCAGCGCGGCCACGCCGAAATAACTCTCCTCGTCCCGGTGCAGGGCTACCAGCAGGTTGTCGCGATGCTCCTGCAGCAGCGCTTCGTCAGTCAGCGTGCCGGGTGTGACGACGCGCACCACCTCGCGTTCCACCGGTCCCTTGCTGGTGGCCGGGTCGCCGATCTGTTCACAGATCGCGACGGATTCGCCCTGGCGCACGAGCTTGGCCAGGTACTGTTCGACCGCGTGCACCGGAACACCGGCCATGGGAACGGGTGCGCCCGCCGACTGGCCGCGACTGGTGAGGGTAATCCCCAGGCGTTCCGACGCCTTGCGTGCGTCATCAAAGAACAGTTCGTAGAAGTCGCCCATGCGGTACAGCACCAGAATATCCGGGTGCTCCGCCTTGATGCGCAGGTACTGCTGCATCATCGGGGTGTGTTTGCACGAATCGGGTACAGCGGACATGGCGGCAGTCTAGCCCAATTGTTCGTCGCGCTACAGCTTGCCAAACGGCGTGCGCTTTGGTACTCCTTGGGCAGCGCACCACGAATCCACTGGAGGAACCATACTTATGAGTCTGGATCAACGCAGCTACGAGGAAAAACGGGGTTTCATTCGTGTTCCGGTGGACTGCGATGTGGAATTACAGCACGCGGATAACGGCAAGCGCTTCCAGGGGGTCGGCAGGAACCTGAGCGCCTGCGGGGTCCTGTTCCACACCGACGAGCTGCTCGCGCCCGGCGACCGGCTGGAGATGCATATCGAGTCCAGCCAGGCGCTGATTTCGGTGCTGGACGCCAGTATCGAGGTGGTGCGCGTCGAGCCGGCCGCTGACGGCCTGTCCTACGTCGTCGGCAGCGCAATCCGGGTCATCCATAGCGAGTGACGCGGCAGTGGAGCAGAGCGTTTCCGCACTGGCCAAAGCGCTGCTGGCGCGGCGCGAGCTGCTTGCCACGGCGGAATCCTGTACCGGTGGCTGGGTTGCCAAGGTCTGCACCGACCTGCCGGGCAGCTCCGGCTGGTTCGAACGTGGTCTGGTGACCTACAGCAATGCCGCCAAGCGGGAGCTGCTGGGTGTCCCGGCACAAACCCTGGAGCAGTACGGCGCGGTCAGTGAACAGACAGTGCGGGAAATGGTACTCGGGTTGCTGCACAGCAGCCACGCGCAGTGGGGGCTGGCCATCAGCGGTATTGCCGGCCCGGGTGGCGGCACAGCCGACAAACCGACAGGCACGGTATGGATCGCCTGGGCCGGGCCGGAAAACTGGCTGATAACACACAGTTACCGCTTTGCCGGAGACCGTGAGGCGGTGCGCCGGCAGGCCGTGGCAGCCGCGTTGGGCGTATTGTGTGATCGACTTGGAGGGCTGGCGTGAATGAAGCGGGCGGTTTGCGGCGCCTGTTTTTCGCCCTCTGGCCCGACTCGCAGGTGCGCCGCCGGTTGGCAGCGGCGGCGCGGCAGTGGACCCGGCGCCCGGTCGCCGATGCGAACCTGCACATGACATTGCAGTTTCTCGGTGGGCTTACGAATGCGGAGCTGGCCTGCTGTCGTGCAGCGGCCGGTCGGCTGCAGGGCGAGGCATTTGAGCTGCAGCTGGATTACCTGGGGGGCTGGGCCAGGCCGCGGGTCCAGTGGCTGGGGACCAGCCGCATCCCGCCCGCCCTGCTGCAGCTGGTCGATGATTTGCAGGCGGCGCTGGTGCCCTGCGGCATGGCGGCCGCGTCCCGGCGCTACGTTCCCCACGTGACGCTCTCGCGCAAGGAGAAGAACCCGCGTGTACAGGCGGGGCTGGAGCCCGTTCACTGGCAGGTACAGGATTTTGTGCTGGCCGAATCGGTGTCGACGGAGCGCGGTGTCAGGTACGATGTCCTGCAACGCTGGACGCTGGCCGGTGCAGTCCGGGGCCGGTCCCCGGGGGCATGAATAATAATTTTACGAGTACTGTTTATTTTTACAGTAGCGTGGTGCATACTCACCCGCAATCGGCAGCGAAGCCGCCAGGTTGTGCACTACCACTAACCCGCGGGGCAGGGAACGGCCCCCTCAGTTGACGATAGCAGACGGAGGAGTCTATGGACGATCACAAACGCAAGGCGCTCGGTGCAGCGCTGGGTCAGATAGAGAAGCAGTTTGGCAAGGGTTCGGTTATGCGCATGGGCGACGTCAGCGCCGCGCGCGATATTGATGTGGTATCCACCGGTTCGCTGGCGCTGGATGTGGCGCTCGGCGTAGGCGGTCTGCCGCGTGGCCGCGTGGTCGAGATCTACGGGCCGGAATCGTCCGGCAAGACAACGCTGACCCTGCAGGCCATTGCCGAAGTGCAGAAAACGGGCGGTACCGCAGCATTTATCGACGCCGAGCACGCGCTGGACCCCGCCTATGCCGAAAAACTGGGCGTCCAGATCGATGATCTGCTGGTATCCCAGCCGGACACCGGTGAACAGGCGCTGGAAATCACCGATATGCTGGTACGCTCCAGTGCCGTGGATCTTGTGGTGATCGACTCGGTCGCCGCCCTGACACCCAAGGCCGAAATCGAGGGCGAAATGGGTGACTCGCACATGGGGCTGCACGCCCGCCTGATGTCACAGGCGCTGCGCAAGCTGACTTCCAATATCAAGCGCTCCAATACGCTGGTGATTTTCATCAACCAGATCCGCATGAAGATCGGTGTCATGTTCGGCAATCCCGAGACCACTACCGGGGGTAATGCCCTGAAATTCTATGCCTCCGTGCGCCTCGATATCCGCCGCATCGGCGCCATCAAGAAGGGCGACGAAATCGTCGGCAACGATACCCGCGTCAAGGTGGTCAAGAACAAGATGGCGCCACCCTTCAAGCAGGCGCAGTTCGAAATCCTCTACGGCGAGGGTATTTCCCGCCAGGGCGAGCTCATCGAACTGGGTGTCAAGGAAGGACTGGTCGACAAGGCCGGGGCCTGGTACAGCTACAACGGTGACCGTATCGGCCAGGGCAAGGACAATGTGCGCAACTTCCTGAAGGACAACCCGGAGATTGCGCAGGATATCGAACAGCAGTTGCGCGCCAGGCTGCTGGGCCAGGGTGCAGGGCAGGAAGAAGCGACCGTCACGCCAATTGAATCCGCAGGCTGAAACAGACGACAGCACGGAGCGCTGCCAGCAGTCGTACGCGACCGCGTTGCGGCTGCTGGCAAGGCGCGAACACAGCGAGCTGGAGTTGCGCAACAAGCTGGCGGCGCGCAAATTCAGCGACGAGGTCATAGCCACCGTGCTGGCCGGGTTGCTGGACGAAGGTCTGTTGAGTAACCGGCGGTTTGTCGAGGTTTATGTGCGCAGCCGTTTCGAACGGGGCTATGGCCCGGTCCGGATACGGGCCGAGCTGCGCGAACGCGGCATCGGTGCCGAGCTGATGGAACAACCGCTGGCGGAATTGTCGCAGTCGTGGGTCGAATCGGCTGCCCGGCAGCGTCACAAGCGTTTTGGCCGGCAGGTGCCGGATGACTACCGGGAGCGTACCCGACAGATGCATTTCCTGCAGCGCAGGGGGTTTAGCGGAGAACAGATTCGCGCTGCATTCGATTCGTTCTGATCTCCCGGAATTATCCCGAAACCCCGGGCTATGGATGCAATATTGCCCAATATCCTGTACCTTTTCGCGCCATGACAAGCGAGACCAATAACACCGGTACCACGGCGATCCGCAAGGCCTTCCTGGATTATTTCCAGGAGCGGGACCACACGGTTGTGGCTTCCAGCCCGCTGGTGCCTGCCAATGATCCGACCCTGCTGTTTACCAACGCCGGCATGGTTCAGTTCAAGGACGTATTCCTGGGCAGGGAACAGCGCGGTTATGTGCGCGCCGCCAGCTCGCAGCGTTGTGTCCGTGCGGGTGGCAAGCATAACGACCTGGAAAATGTCGGTTATACCGCGCGCCACCACACCTTCTTCGAAATGCTGGGTAATTTCAGTTTCGGCGACTATTTCAAGCGCGAAGCGATCCGCTATGCCTGGGAGTTTCTGACCGGGACGCTTGGATTGCCGGCCGAACGCCTGTGGGTCACGGTTTTCGAGGAAGACGACGAGGCTGCGGATATCTGGCTGAAAGAGATCGGCGTGTCCGCGCAGCGCTTCTCGCGCATCGGCGCGAAGGATAATTTCTGGTCCATGGGTGACACCGGTCCCTGCGGACCCTGTTCGGAAATCTTCTACGATCACGGCGCCGGGGTGCCCGGCGGCCCGCCCGGGACGCCGGAGGAAGACGGCGATCGCTACATCGAAATCTGGAACCTGGTCTTCATGCAGTACGACCGCGATGCCGGCGGCAAGCTGAACCCCCTGCCCAGGCCCTCGGTGGATACCGGCATGGGCCTGGAGCGCCTGGCGGCGATTCTGCAGGGCGTGCACAGCAACTACGAGATCGACCTGTTCCAGAACCTTATCAGGGCAGCGGCCGGGGTCACCGGTGCGAAGGATCTGGAAGACAAGTCGCTGCGTGTGATCGCGGATCATATCCGCGCCTGCGCGTTCCTGATCGTGGATGGCGTGATGCCTTCCAACGAAGGCCGGGGTTACGTTCTACGCCGCATCATTCGCCGCGCCATCCGGCACGGGCACCGGCTGGGGAGACGCGAGGCTTTCTTTCACAGGCTGGTTGCTGCGCTGGCCGCCGAGATGGGTGAGGCCTATCCGGAACTGGTCAGGGCGCAGTCGCAGGTGGAGCGGGTACTCGAGCAGGAAGAAACACGCTTTGCCGAGACGCTGGATAACGGCATGAAGATCCTCGAGGATGCGATTGCCGGGCTGGACGGAAAGGTTATTCCGGGCGACACCGTGTTCAGGCTCTACGATACCTACGGGTTTCCGGTCGACCTGACGGCGGACATCGCCCGCGAGCGCGGGCTGTCGCTCGACATGTCGGGTTTCGAGACTGAAATGGAAGCGCAGCGCGACAGGGCGCGCGCCGCCAGCAGCTTCGGCACGCTCGATAGCGGCAGCCTTGATATCGAGGGTACGACGGATTTTACCGGTTACGACCGGGTGCGGGACACGGCGTCGGTGACCGCCCTGTTCAAGGACAGTGAAGCTGTCGACGTGCTGCACGGTGGTGAGGAGGGGATCGTGGTTCTTGATCACAGTCCCTTCTATGCAGAATCCGGTGGCCAGGTTGGTGACCGCGGTGTGATTCGAGTAGACGGCGCCGGTGTGTTCCGGGTTATCGATACACAAAAGCAGGGCGGTGGCGTGTTTGCGCACATTGGCCT
>JBHHXO010000078.1:0-13358 GCA_046757125.1 Thiogranum sp. | reverse complement strand
CATTTTCGATCACCTGGCCATGAAACTGCCCGTATCCCGCTGGCAGCGCGACCTGAGCGACTCCACGGTGCTGCGCAACCTGGGTGTCAGTGTGGCCCATTCGGTGATTGCCTTCGATTCACTGTTGCGCGGTATCGGCAAGCTGGAAGCCAACCCCGCCCGGCTACAGGCAGACCTGGACGCGACCTGGGAAGTACTGGCGGAGGCCGTGCAGACCGTCATGCGCCGCTACGGCGTGGAGCAGCCCTACGAGAAACTCAAGGAACTGACGCGCGGCAAGGGCATCAGCGCCGCATCGCTCAAGGCGTTTATCGAAGACCTGGATATGCCGGAACAGGCAAAACGGGAGCTGGCGGAACTGACGCCGGCAGGTTACATCGGCAACGCGGTTGAACAGGCGAAGTCGGTCTAGTAACGGCCCCGCGTTAGGTTGCAAACTGTAGCGGCGTAACCCAGCGCGCCTGCCGGCATTCCCTGGAGCGGATCCACTCGGCCAGTTCCTGCGGCTGCAACGGCTTGCGGATGTAGTAACCCTGCGCGGTGTCACAACCGAGCATTTCCAGCAGGTCCCACACGTCGGTGCTTTCCACCCCTTCGGCGACCACCTTCAAACCGAGGTTGTGCGCCAGGTCGATGGTGGCGCGCACAATGACCGCGTCGTTTTCGTCCTCGTCCATTTGCGTGACGAAGGACTTGTCTATCTTGATCTCGTCCACCGGCAGTTGCTTGAGATAGGCCAGTGACGAATAACCGGTACCGAAGTCGTCGATCGATATATTGAAGCCTATGCTGGACAGGCGCCGCATGACCCGGCGCGCCGTCAGCGGATCGGACATGATGGCGCTTTCCGTAATTTCCAGTATCACGTGTTCCGGGTCCACGTTGTACCGGTCGACCAGCTGCTGCACCTGTCCCGGCAGCTTGCGGTCCTGCAGACAGCGCACCGAGAGGTTGACGCTGATATGCAGGTCGATGCCGCTGCGGGCCCAGGCCGCAACCTGCCCCAGCGCCTTGTCGATCACCCACAGGGTCATGGGCCGGATAACGCCGGTCTGCTCGGCGGTCGGGATAAACTCCTCGGGCGGGATCAAACCGTATTCCGGGTGCCGCCAGCGCACCAGTGCCTCGGCACAGAAAACCCTGCCGCTCCTGAAATCGACCATAGGCTGGTATTCAAGCATCAGCTGGTCTTCGCTAATGGCATCCCTGAGCTCACTCGACAGCCCCAGGCGGCTGATCGAGTAGTCATCCTGGTCCGGGGTGTAAAAGGAAAAACCCTTCTGCCTGCGCTTTGCCTCGTACATGGCAACATCGGCGTGGCGCATCAGCAGGTTCGCATCCCGCCCGTGGTCCGGACACTGGGCCACGCCGATGCTGACGGCTGCGCGCAGGCGCAGGTTTTCCACCTTGATGGGCTGGTCGATCGCTGCAAGAATCTTGCGGCAAATCGATTTACTCACCTGCGCGCTGGCGCCCGGCAACAGGATGGCGAACTCGTCGCCGCCGAGGCGCGCCACCATATCGGACCGGCGCAACACCGACACCAGACGACGCCCCACCTCCTGTAACATCCGGTCACCGATATGGTGCCCCAGGGTATCGTTGACTTCCTTGAAACGATCCAGGTCCAGGACAAACAGGGACAGGGTGTCGCCGTGTTCCAGGGTATCCGCCAGGCCGGCCTCCAGCCGCTCGAACAGCATGGAACGGTTGGGCAGGTTGGTGAGACTGTCATGGCGCGCCTGGTACTCCAGCGCCGAGGTCTCGGCAATCACCTCTTCGCTCATGCGTTCCAGCCGCTTGCCCAAGCGCCCGATCTCGTCGCCCTCCAGGGCGCGCGGCAACTGGATACCCAAACGGCTCGAGTACTGGTCGAGCACGCGATGGATCTTGCCAAGCCTGCGCCCCAGGCCGGCAAAGAAAATGGCGTACAGAATAACAAATGCCAGCACCGCGAGCGTGCGTTGCTCACGCACCAGCAACAGCAGCTGCTCACCGGCTACAGCGGCCTGTGCTGTATTCAGACTGCCTTCCGCTGTCAGACCCGCCTGCCACCCGGCGGTAACCAGCGCCTGTTCCGAGTACTGGTAGTAGAAATCCAGCGACCACCAGACCACCAGCGCAAGCAGTGTTGCAGCAAGCGCCATCCTGACACTGAACGACTTCTTCCTGATCCTGTGAACGCCGCGCGACAGCACAGCCACGACTGTTTTTACATTCATTCCATTCCCCAACCCCGGGTGGCACGCTTTCCCCTGCTGCAGCCGTCCGCGCAAACCCGTGCGGCGGGCGCTCAACGCCAGCCGGCGAGTTCGATAAAAAGCACATACCAAAGTGCCAGGCGGGACCGCCTGTTGCGCCAGATTTTCCTTATACTACATTCAGTTGCGCTTTCTCCATGATAATTCTGCACAACCTGTCCAACAGCTAGCGGCGTGCGCTGAAAAATGTTGAGGCTCGCTGTACAGCCGGGTTCTATACAAGTACTCTTTTGCCATGAAGAATGAAGAAAATTTCAGACGTTTCGTCGAACTCAGGCTGGGTGTTTCAGATATGGATATCGAATTATCTGACCGTGGCGAAACGCTGCACGCGACCGACCTGATGCTCACACAGACCCGGGACACGCTGGAAATCTTCAGCCGCGCACTGGACCCGGAACTTTACGACCGCCAGCCGTTTCTCGATGGCATACAGCAGCTATGCTTTCGTAACCGCAAGGCACGTATCCGCATTCTGGTACAGGAGCCCCGCTCACCCGTGAAACGAGGGCACCGCCTGATCGAACTGGGTCGCCGCCTGAGCAGCTCCATCGAAATCCGCCAGCCCCACCCGGATTACCACCGCTACAACGAGGCCTTCATGATCGCCGACGAATGCGGGTTCATACACCGCCCGCTGGCCGATCTGTTCGACGGCACCGCAAATTTCTGCAACCCGGTAGAAGCGCGAAGAAAAGTGGATTTTTTCACCGAAGTCTGGGAGCGTAGCGAATCACACCCGGAATTCAGAAGGCTGCATATCTAGATGAAATATCTTGTCCCCCTGTTACTGCTCCTCAGCCTGCTGGCTACTGTGGTGCAGGCTGACTCCATAGAGACCATCCAGCTGCACAACCGTCCTGCAGAAGATATTATCCCCGTCCTGAAACCCATGCTCGGTGCCAACGATTCCATAACAGGCCAGGGTTTCCAGCTTTTTGTTCGCACCACGCCGGATAATCTTGCGCAGCTCAAGCAGATGGTCAGCAAACTGGACGTGGCGGCAAAGTTGCTGCAGATATCGGTATTCCAGGGTAACGACCGCGATCTGCGTGCCCTGTCGATGGAAGGCAGCGCCCGCTACCAGGACGGCAACGCCGATGTCCGCATCGGCAGCACCGGTAACAAATCGCGCGGCGCCGACGTGCACCTGAGTACCCGCGGCGGCAGCGCCACCAGCCACACGCTCAGTACGCGCGGTCGCCTGTCCGATAACCCGATCCATACCCTGCGCGTGACCGAGGGAACCCAGGGCTATATCGAAACCGGGGAATCCATACCCTACTTCTCGGTTGGCGGCGGCTGGTTTCGCGGACGTGGCGGCTACGTTGACGGCGGCATCGAGTACAAGGACGTGACAACCGGGTTCTACGTACTGCCCAGGGTAAACGGCGCACAGGTTATTCTGGACGTCAGTCCTTTCAAGCAATCGCAGAACAAGACACGTGGCGGCGACATCAATACCCGGAGCGCCAGCACACAGATCACCGGAAAACTCGGACAATGGCTGGCGATTGGCGGCACCACGGAGCAGGTACAGCGATCAGGGAGCGGTATCGGCACCCGCCATACAACACAAAGCAGGAACAACGAGAGCATCTGGATCAAGGCCGACCTGGTCCGGTAAAACACCAGGGGAAACCCTGACCGACTCGTCATTGCGAGCGTAGCGCGGCAATCTCATAATGACAGGTTAATCAGTATTTCCATAACCTCAAGGAGAGACCATGTTCGGATTTCAGGAATTTGTAATACTTATTCTGGTACTGGCTGTCGTGCTGGTCATCATGGGCGTGAAATCCGTCCCCCAGGGCACCGAGTTCACTATCGAGCGCTTCGGGCGCTACACCAAAACCCTGCGCCCCGGCCTCAACCTGATTGTGCCGGTAATCGACCGCATCGGTGCCAAACTCAACATGATGGAACGCGTCATGGACGTGCCCTCCCAGGAAGTCATCACCCGCGACAACGCCATGGTAACCGTCGACGGCGTCGTGTTCTTCCAGGTGCTCGACGCCGCCAAGGCCGCCTACGAGGTCAACCAGCTGGAACTGGCCATCCTCAACCTGACCATGACCAACATCCGTACCGTCATGGGCTCCATGGACCTCGACGAACTGCTGTCCCAGCGCGACACCATCAACGCCCAGCTGCTGCACGTGGTCGACGATGCCACCACCCCGTGGGGTGTGAAAGTAACGCGTATCGAGATCAAGGACATCACGCCACCGCGCGACCTGGTCGATGCCATGGCGCGGCAAATGAAAGCCGAACGCGAGAAGCGCGCCAATATCCTGGAAGCGGAAGGCTTCCGGCAGGCGGAAATCCTCAAGGCCGAAGGTGAAAAACAGGCGGCCATCCTCGATGCCGAAGGCAGCCGCCAGGCCGCCTTCCTTGACGCCGAAGCCCGCGAACGCGAGGCCGAAGCCGAAGCCAAGGCAACGCACATGGTGTCCAAAGCCATTGCCAGCGGCAATATCAACGCCATCAATTATTTCGTCGCGACAAAGTATGTCGACGCCCTGCAGGCCATCGCCACCTCACCCAACGAAAAACTGGTATTGATGCCGCTCGAAGCGTCCAGCGTCATCGGCGCCATCGGCGGTATCACCGAACTGGCCAAGGAAGCCCTGGGCAAGCAGAAAGGCCCGGCCACATGATGGAAACGCTCGGCCACTGGCACTGGTGGATACTCGCCGCCGTATTGATCATCCTGGAGGTGTTCGCTCCGGGCGCCTTTTTTCTGTGGCTGGGCATCGCCGCAGTCGCGGTGGGCGGCGTCGTGTACGTCTACCCGATGATGGAATGGGAATACCAGCTGCTGACGTTCTCGGTGCTGTCGGTGATCAGCATCGTGGTCTGGCGCAAGTACTTCGGCTCCACAGCCGCCGATACCGACCAGCCGAACCTGAACCGGCGCGGCGAGCAGTATGTCGGCCGCGTTTTCACCTTGCAGGAACCGATTACCGATGGCATCGGCAAGATACGCGTCGATGATTCCACCTGGAAGGTACGCGGCGAGGATTGCCCGGCGGGCACCCAGGTGGAAGTCACCGGTGTCGACGGCACCATTCTCCAGGTGATCTGTAAAACAGGGGAGGCCTGATCAATCCGTCATGCCGGTATATACCGGGGTAGCGAACCGCGGGGCGAGGGCTCGTCAGCGTGGTGAGAAGTGCCGGCCGGGCACTACGAAAAACGCAAGTGCTCTACGGCTGCTCCAGGCGGCGTAACCCGCCCGGCAACACGTGCATATCCACCAGCGAACTCAGGAAGGCCGCCATGAACGTAGCCTCATCGTCATACACCATCTGGTAGTACTGGACTTTCATCGTCAGCGCACTGCCGAAAATGATGCTGCCCAGCGCCAGAAAGGAACCCAGCGCCAGTGTCGAGGTGCCGGTAATGCCCTGCCCGATAGTGCAACCCATCGCGAGCACACCACCGACACCCATCAGGATCGCGCCGACAAAATGCTTGACGAAATCCGCCATCGATTTGAACCAGACCAGGCTGAACTTTTTCGCCACCAGGGCATATCCCAGCGAACCGGCAATCACGCCTGCCACCGCCACCACGCCAAAGGTAACGCGCAAAAGACTGGCCGGGTCGCCAAGGTAATACAGGGTCTCGCCCATCGGGTTGATGAAGGTATACGACTGCACTCCCACGCCCAGCGGTTTTTCGTCCATCCAGTCCACTGCCTCGATGACACCCTGCCCGAGCGGACCACCCGTCAGGTACCAGCCGGCGATAATCGCCAGGCCGACGACGAGCGCCGCGATGACGTTATTGGTATTTTTCAGGAAATGCCTGCTGCGCAAGGCGAAGAACAAGAGAACAGCCGCAATGGAAAACCCGAGCACGGCGCCCGGCACAGACGTGCTGTCCGCGCCGAATAACGCACCCAGCATATCCGGCAGCGCCTGACTCGACAGGCCGTATTCGCCAAGATCAACCGTCAAGGCACTGACCCAGCTGTAGAAAACCTGCTCGTAGAAAGCGGTCTTGGTCATCAGGTACGCCATGAAGCCCGCGATGACCAGCACCAGCACCGATTTCATGTTGCCGCCACCGATATTGACCAGCGTCTTGTTGCCGCAACCACCGGCCAGGGTCATGCCGATACCGAACAGAAACCCGCCGAGAATATAGCGCGACCAGGCAAACTGCGCGCTTTGATACGGCGGCAGTGTTGAGTCGACACTCACGACACCCAGCATCTCGAATACCGCGACACCGATCATCGCCAGGGCAATGGCGGAAAACCAGGCCCACAGGCGACCGGTCTTGCCCATATTTACCCAGTCCGATACTGCGCCCATGGTACAGAAGTTGGTCTTGTTGACCACCGCGCCCAGAATAACCGCAACCCCAAATACATAAGCCAAAAGCTGATTCTGAATTTCCACTTCCATACCAGACTCCAGTTACTTTCCAGAAAACCGTTACATCGCGTCACTAAAGTTTCGACCCCGGCACACGCTAAGCTTGACGCAGCAGCTCCGAATTACCGGCACAGGCTCATTTATCGGCGAATCAATACCTTGCTTTAGGGGAATAAACAATGCGGCGAACACGTCTGACACTGCCCCCATTGCTCCGGAAGGACAGCGAACCCACCAATGAAACTGACAATCCTGATTCTTGAAGGCCCCTACAATCACCAGGCATCGGACAGCGCCTACCAGCTGATCCAGGCGGCGCTGGCGAGCGGCCATGAAATCCGCGGCGTATTTTTCTATGACGACGGCGTCTATAACGTGAACCGGCAGATGGACCCGCCGCAGGGCGACCGGCATATCGCCAACCGCTGGGCGGAACTGGGCGAGTCGGGTGTCGACATCGTCGTCTGCATCGCAGCCGCCAAGCGCCGCGGCATTATCGACGAACTGCTGGTACCCAATACCCGCATTTCCGGCCTCGGCCAGCTGGCCAAAATGACCATAGAATCAGACCGCCTGGTAGTATTCGGCGACTAGAAGGAAAGCGATCATGCCTGAAGCACCCAAGAAAGTAATGATCACCGTACGCAAAGCGCCCCACGGCACGATTTATGTCCAGGAAGCGATCGAAGTCATGTTCATCGTCGCCAGCTATGGCATGGATCTGTCGGTCGTCTTCATCGACGACGGCGTGCTCGCCCTGAAAGGCGGGCAGGACACTGGCGAGCTGGGAATCAAGGGGTTTATGGCCTCGCTGGGCGCCCTGACCGATTTCGAAGTCACGCAGGTCTATGCCGACCAGCAGTCACTGGCCGACCGCAACCTGTCAGAAGACGACCTGGTCTTTATCGGCGAAGACGAAGACACCGAAGAACCGGTCAAGGCCAAAATCACCGGCAGTGAAGCCATCGCCAGAATGATGGCCGAACAAGACAGCATCATGTCACTATAGGGGACACATCCATGTTACATACCGTCAATAAATCCCCCTACGCCAATACCACGCTGGAAAGCTGCCTGCGTTTCGTACAGGAAGGCGATGTCATACTCTTGCTGGAAGACGGCGTATACGCCGCCGCCTCCGGCACCAGCAAATCACACCTGGTCGAAAAGGCGCTGGAAACGCATACGGTCTACGCCATACAGGCTGACGTAAAAGCGCGGGGCCTGGAAAACCTGATCGAAGGGGTTACGCTCGCTGACTATCAGGGCTTCGTCAAGCTGCTGGAGGAACACCGCAGCAACGCCTGGCTGTAGACCACCCTGCTGCAACACAAACAGAAAGGGCAGGTAGACAACGCTACCTGCCCTTTTATTTTCTGCCAGAAACTTCGAGACCGTCATCCCGGCGTCCGCCGGGATGATAAAAAACGAATTAACAGGAGGTTCAGGCCTTCTTGATATAGAAGTGGTAACTACCGCCGTCCTGGCCGCTTTCCAGCATGCTGTCACCGGTAGTGTCCAGCAGATCAGGAATATCCTCGGCGCTGGCGGGGTCCGTCGCAATGACGTGCAGCACCTGCCCTGAATCGAGCCCCTTCAGTGTTTTCTTGGTTTTCATTACCGGCATCGGACAGTTCAGTCCGGACGTATCGAGTTCCTGATCAAATTCGGCCATAGCAATCACCCTTCATACAGCTTTTCAACTTCAAACAGACATCCGGCCCGGTAGCGGGCAGAAGGCCGGTTTCCCTGGCCAAAGTAATCGGGGCAGGGCCCGTAAACTTTAGAAACCCCGTAATTAATTGACCTTCAGCCCCCTGGTCCGGCTACAGGTACAGGAAAATCAGCCGATCCATATCCCGATAACGCACAAGGTTATCGTTGGCCTCGAAACGGATCGCGGGCATTCCAGACATCAGGGATACGTGATTAACGTGAAGGACTGAACCCATAATGACCCGGCACAAACAATACGATCATTACGTGGATGTCAGTGGATTACACTGCCCGCAACCCGTTATCAGCTGCAAGGCCACCCTGGTCGGGATGGCCGAAGGCGAGATTCTGAAACTCGTGGCCAGTGACCACAGCAGCCTGAGCGAGATTCCCCGACTGGTGGAATCAATGGGCGACGAGTTAATCGGCGTACGTAAAATCGCCGGCTGCTACCAGTACACCATCAGGCGCAACAGCACCACCCGAAAAGGCCGCCGCGCACCGGTCAAATTCCTTGAACTGACCGGGCTTGCCGCACTGGCGCGGCTCATGAGTACCGGCAAGGCGCTGGAAGCCTGTTAAACCCCCTTCCGGTAACACCCGGTGGTGCACGGCATTAAGCCGTGTCTGCCTGCCGACCTGCACCCGCCGTGTGGCGACTAAAGACTGTACGGGCACACGGAATGCGAAGCTGGTAGAATCGGGTGTTTTAAGCACCCATCCAGGCCCATGAAAAATCTCGAAGAGCTCCTGAAAGAACGCATCCTCATCCTCGACGGCGCCATGGGCACCATGATCCAGCGCTACAAGCTGGATGAAGCCGGCTACCGGGGCGAGCGCTTTGCCGACTGGCCGACTGACCTCAAGGGCAACAACGACCTGCTGTCGCTGACCCAGCCGCAGATCATCAGCGACATCCACAAGGCCTACCTGGAGGCCGGTGCGGATATCGTCGAGACCAACACCTTCAACTCCACCAACGTGTCGCTGGCGGACTACCGGCAGGAAGACCTGGTCTACGAACTGAACTACGAAGGCGCCAGGCTGGCGCGCGCCGCGTGTGACGAATTCAGCAGCGAAGACAGGCCCCGCTTCGTCGCCGGCGTGCTCGGCCCCACCAGCCGTACCTGCTCGCTGAGCCCGGACGTCAACGACCCCGGCTTCCGCAACATCAGCTTCGACGAATTGCGTGAGACCTACTACGAGGCCACCAGGGCACTGATCGAGGGTGGTGCCGACATCATCCTGATCGAAACCATTTTCGATACCCTCAACGCCAAGGCCGCCACCTTCGCGGTGGAGACCGTGTTCGAGGACATGGGCAAGACCCTGCCGGTGATGATCTCCGGCACCATCACCGATGCGTCCGGCCGCACCCTGTCCGGCCAGACCGCCGAGGCCTTCTTCAACTCGCTGCGCCACGTCAAACCGATTTCACTCGGTTTCAACTGCGCGCTGGGCGCCAAACAGCTGCGCCAGTACATCGAGGAACTGGCCGGCACGGCAGACTGCTACGTCAACGCACACCCCAACGCTGGCCTGCCCAACGAGTTTGGCGAATACGACGAAAGCCCGGAAGAAATGGCCAGGGAACTGGGCGAGTGGGCTGCGAGCGGCTTCCTGAACATTATCGGCGGCTGTTGCGGCACCACCCCGCCGCACATCAAGGCTATTGCCGAGGCAGTATCGAAATACCCGCCGCGCAAGCGGGTCGAACACGACTTCACCCTGCGTCTGTCCGGCCTTGAGCCGTGCAACATCCGCGACGACTCGCTGTTCGTCAACGTCGGCGAGCGCACCAACGTCACCGGCTCGGCGAAATTCAAGCGCCTCATCCTCGAAGAGAACTACGACGAGGCACTGGATGTCGCCCGCGACCAGGTCGAGAACGGCGCCCAGATCATCGACATCAACATGGACGAAGGCATGCTCGATGGCGAAAAGGCCATGACCACATTCCTCAAACTGATCGCCAGCGAACCGGACATCTCGCGCGTGCCGATCATGGTCGACTCGTCCAAGTGGCCCATCATCGAAGCCGGCCTGAAGTGCATCCAGGGCAAGGGCGTGGTCAACTCCATCAGCATGAAGGAAGGCGAAGCCGCCTTCATCGAGCATGCGAAACTGTGCCGCAAGTACGGCGCCGCCATCATCGTCATGGCCTTCGACGAAGAAGGCCAGGCCGACACCCGCGAACGCAAGGTCAGGATCTGCACCCGCGCCTACAGGCTGCTCACCGAACAGGTCGGTTTCCCGCCGGAAGACATCATCTTCGACCCCAACATCTTCGCCGTCGCCACCGGCATCGAGGAACACAACAACTACGGCGTCGACTTCATCGAAGCCACGCGCGAGATCAAACAGACCCTGCCGCACGCCAAGGTATCCGGCGGCGTCAGCAACGTCTCGTTCTCGTTTCGCGGTAACAACCCGGTGCGCGAGGCCATCCACGCCGTGTTCCTGTACCACGCCATCAAGGCCGGTATGGACATGGGCATCGTCAACGCCGGGCAACTGGCCATCTACGACGACCTGCCGGAAGAACTGCGCGAAGCCGTCGAGGACGTGGTGCTCAACCGTCGCGACGACAGCACCGAACGCCTGCTCGACATTGCCGAAAAATACCGCGGTGACGGCAGCACCGCCGAGAAGAAAGAAGACCTGGAATGGCGCGGCTGGCCGGTCGTGAAGCGCCTCGAACACGCCCTGATCAAGGGCATCGACGCCTTCGTGGAAGAAGACACCGAAGAATGCCGGTTACAGTTTGACCGTCCCATCCAGGTCATCGAAGGCCCGCTGATGGACGGTATGAACGTCGTCGGCGACCTGTTCGGCGCAGGCAAAATGTTCCTGCCGCAGGTGGTCAAGAGCGCGCGCGTCATGAAAAAGGCCGTCGCCTGCCTGCTACCCTACATCGAAGCGGAAAAGGACGAGAACAGCCAGGCCAAGGGCAAAATCCTCATGGCCACCGTCAAGGGCGACGTGCACGACATCGGCAAGAACATCGTCGGCGTGGTGTTGCAATGCAACAACTTCGACGTCATCGACCTCGGCGTTATGGTGCCCGCGCAGCAGATCCTCGACGCGGCGAAGGAACACAAGGTCGACATCATCGGCCTTAGCGGCCTGATCACCCCCAGCCTCGACGAAATGGCGCACATGGCAAAAGAAATGGAGCGCGAAGGTTTCGATATGCCGCTGATGATCGGCGGCGCCACCACCTCACGTGTCCATACCGCCGTCAAGATCGAACCGGGCTACCACGGCACCACGGTGTATGTAAAAGACGCCTCTCGCGCCGTCGGCGTCGCGCAAAGCCTGCTCTCCGACGATATGCGCGACGGCTACGTAGAGAAGATCCGCAGTGAATACGACAAGGTACGCGCCCAGCACGCCGGCAAACAGCGCAAGACCGAATGGCTGACGCTCGACCACGCACGCGCCAACAAGATCCCGCTCGACTGGGACAACTACACACCACCGGCACCTGAAACCGGGGATATCACAGTATTCGACGATTTCCCGCTGGAAGAACTGCGCAACTACATCGACTGGACACCCTTCTTCAAAACCTGGGAACTCACCGGCAGCTACCCGAAAATCTTCGACGACGCGATCGTCGGCGAACACGCCCGCAACCTGTTCGACGACGCACAGAAGATGCTGCAACAGATCATCGACGAAAAATGGCTGCAGGCCAAAGCCGTGTTCGCCCTGTTCCCCGCCAACCAGGTCAACGACGACGACATCGAAATCTACACCGACGCATCGCGCAGCAAGGTACTCACCACCCTGCACCACCTGCGCCAGCAAAACCAGAAACCCCCGGGCCGCCCCAACCAGTGCCTGGCCGACTTCGTCGCCCCCAAGGACACCGGTCTGAAAGACTACATCGGCGCCTTCGCCGTCACCGCCGGCATCGGTATCGACGAACACGTGCAGCGTTTCGAGGCCGACCACGACGACTATCGCTCCATCATGCTCAAGGCCCTCGCCGACCGCCTGGCGGAAGCCTTCGCCGAATTGCTGCACGAAAAAGTGCGCAAGGAACACTGGGGCTATGCAAGCGACGAGGCGCTCGACAACAAGGCCCTGGTCAAGGAACAATACAAGGGCATCCGCCCCGCCCCCGGCTATCCCGCCTGCCCCGAACACACGGAAAAGGCGCTGCTATGGGAACTCATCGACCCGGCCACCCACGCCGGGATCACGCTGACCGACCACTTCGCCATGCTGCCTACGGCGGCGGTTTCCGGGTGGTACTTCAGTCATCCGGAATCGAAATACTTCGGCGTAGGCAAGATCAACCGGGACCAGGTGGAAGACTATGCACGAAGAAAAGGTATGACGCTGGCAGAGGCGGAGCGTTGGCTGGCACCTAATCTGGGATATGATCCGCGTATAAAGGGGACGGAGGGATTAAATAATATTCCCTCCGTCCCCTTTCGTGCCTTTCGTGATTAAAGTTCGCCCAGGATACGGGAACCGTGTAATTATCGCAGCCGCTTTTTTCAATAACCAGTTTACCGCTCACCCGGTAAACAATGCCGTAGTCCTCGCCTGCATCCATTTGCGTGGAAAGCTTTTGTCGATATTAACCTTCAGAGGCGTTTCCCCGAGTATCGGGTATATAATACATTGTATATATCGAAAATGTGGGCGATGACAAGGATGCCGCGCTCCTTGAGGTGCATAAACAGCCTGTTAAAACCTGTCCCGGTCTGCCTGGCACTTCTTCAACCCCCGTCATAAGCTCACAGCTTCTCCCGTCAAACACACAGATACTGGAATATTTTCGCTCTGACCCCATATAGTCTTACAGACTCTTAAGTATTTATTACACGGACTCAAAATACGGTTTATTCATCCATGCTCGAACTCAACGAATCCAGTTTTGAACAGGAAGTGGTGCAGAAATCACACGAGGTGCCGGTCCTGGTGGACTTCTGGGCCGACTGGTGTGCGCCCTGCAAGATGATCGCACCGGTGCTGG
>JBHHXO010000077.1:0-13495 GCA_046757125.1 Thiogranum sp. | reverse complement strand
CAGCGCGTGTCGTCGACAAGATGCCCGGTAATTTCATGCACCTTGGTTTTATAGAACTCCTGTTCCCGGGCGCCCGCATCATTCACAGCATGCGCGACCCGCTGGATACCTGCCTTTCCTGCTACTTCCAGGATTTTTCACGTTCGCACCCCTATTCCTATGACTTTGCTCACCTTGGGGCGTTTTACAAAAGCTATGAGAAAACCATGCAACACTGGCGCAAGGTACTGCAGATCCCCATGCTTGAAGTGCAATATGAAGACCTCATAACCAACCAGGAAACAGCCAGCAGGCGCATCGTGGACTTTTGCGGCCTGGAGTGGGACGACCAATGTTATAACTTCCACGAAACGCAACGCTACGTAGCAACCGCAAGTTATGACCAGGTGCGCCGACCCATATACACATCATCGATTTCCCGCTGGAAAAACTACTCGGAATTCCTTGCCCCACTACGCGAAGCACTGAAATAAGAAACACTGGCCAAATAATGAGCAAACATCCCGTTCGTATCCTGTCAAATCTTGCCCGTGCAGGCGGCACGCTCGTCAGCAAATGCGTGGGCTCTATGGACAACATCGTACTTCTGAGCGAGATTCACCCGCTTGACAGACAGTTTTACAATCCGCTGGTTCAGGCGCAGTCATGGTATGACCTGCTGCGACCTGAAGAAATAAACGGAAAGACATTCAATTTTATCGACGCCATACAATTGATAGACCGGCGCTGCACGGAACGGGGGAAAACACTGGTTATCCGCGACTGGGCGCACCTTGATTTTATCGGCACTCCCTTTATTGCCCAACCCGCCTGCCGACTGCAGTTGACCGAACTCCTTTCCCGGAAATTCTCCATTGTGCAATACGCGCTGGCCCGCCACCCGATCGACCAGTGGCTGAGTACGGCACGGCTGGACATCATGAAAGGAAAACTCGAGTTCAACGCCTTCCTTTCAGGCTACAGGCACTTCGCCGAACAATGCATCAGGACAGGATTTATACGCTATGAAGACTTTACCCGTGACCCGACAAAGGAGATGCGCAAGCTCTGCACGCATTTGAAACTGGACTTCGATGCACAGTTTATCGAACGCTGGCCCGATAACCGCTGCGTTACCGGCGACATGTCAGGCACATCGCGGGGTTCCGGACTTCGTGAAATCACCCCCCTCCCGCAGCGGCCGGTCGATCCGGCCCTGCTCGGCAAGTTCCGGGCCAACCCGGACTACCGTCAAGCCATTGCGCTGCTTGGCTATACAGACCCGGAGCCGGCTTCATGAACCGGCATATGCAACCCTTTATTGCAAAGCACACCAGTCCTTCCACATCTGTCGGAATGCATTCTCGATATCACGGGTAAAAGCTGTTGCATCGCACAGCGGCGAATCCGGCATACGGGAACGCAACGCGGCTCTCAGGCCGGCGAGATCATCCAGGTTGCGGCCAAGCCCGGCGGCAACGGAAATGAAGTCGTCCTTGTCGCGGGCGATACATTGCTCCAGCCCAAGTTGATGCAGAATACTCAATCCGACACGCGCCAGGTGACAGCCGCCTTCCAGAACCACGACCGGAACCCCCATCCACAAGGCCTCACAGGTGGTTGTGGTTCCATTATAGGGAAAAGTATCCAGCCCGATATCCACACGACCGTAGAGCGCAAGATGCTCGGCGCTCGACTCCAGCCTGCCAACCAGCTCGACCCTTTCCCGTGCAATCCCCTGTGCCGCGAAAAGGTCTGCATAATACCGGCGTATCGAGGCGTCACCCAGTCGTTGCGCCTTGCAGATCAAGCGCGAATCCGGCACAGCCTTAAGGACATCAGCCCAAAGGCTGACGACTTCCGGCGTAACCTTGGCGAGATTATTAAATGAACCGAATGTAATATGCCCTGCCCGCCTCGCAGGCAAACCGCTTACAGCGGGAGCATCGACCAGCGGGCGATAGCAGAGAAAGCCGTGCGGTAAGCGCACCAGCTTCTCGGTATGGTAACAATCCGCAATGCCAACCGGATCCGCCCATGCATCCGTCAACCGATAATCCATTGAAGCCAGCCCGGTGCTCGAAGCGTAACCCAGGTAATTGACTTGCACGGGCGCCGCCCTGCGTGCAAATACTTCCAGCCTGTTCCCCTGCGTCAAACCTGCCAGATCCACCAGGACATCGATCCTGTCAGCCCGGATCATGCCGTACACATCCTCGTTACTCATACCACAGGTATCCCGCCACTGCCCTGCAAGCAATCGCAGGCGCTGCGTCGTGGCATCGGGCTTATCGGTCTCCGAATAGCAAACTGCCTCGATTTCGGCCCGGTCGTGGCATTCGAGTAACGATTCGAAGAAAAATGCAACCGAGTGCTTACGGAAGTCGGGCGAGCAATAACCCACCCGGAGCTTCCGGTCCGGATCCGGGTCGTTACCCGGAAGCTGAACCGGCGGGACATTGCCTTCGACTGACTTCCCCCACTTCACCTGCTCTTCAAACAGCTTTTGCGGATCGCTGCTTTCATCGTAAAGCATACAGGCGATGAGATTGGAATGCGCCAACAGGTAGTCCGGCTGCAAGCGCAACGCCTGCCTGAAGCAAGCAACGGCCCTGGCCATTTCGCCACGTGCCTTGAAGGTATTTCCCAGGTCGTAATGAATACCCGCATGACGCGGTTGCAATTCCAGCCCTCGCCCGAACACTTCCACGGCTTCCGCATGGGCGTCCATTTTGCGCAGGGTATTGCCAAGAGACTGATAGGCGATAACGGCGTCCGGTTTGACGGCAATCATCCGCCGGTAACTGTCGGCCGCCTCGGCATGCTTTCCCTGCGCTGCCAGTGCGCTGCCCAGATTCAGCCAGGCGCCCGGCAGCCGGGGATTGATACGAAGGGCCCGCCGGCAACCGGCCTCGGCATCCTCATAGTCGTGCATCATCCAGCTGACACCGGCCAGGGCAAGCCACGCCTCAATGTCCTGCGGAGCCATCCTGACAATCTTGCCGAACAGTTTGCGAGCCTGTATCAACTCATTGTTTTCAAGATACTCGTTTGCCCGTTTTTTTAATTTTTTCAGTGCCGCCATTGCCGTGGGATTCCGGAAGAATCCCGCCCCCGTTCATGCTCGTTGCACGCCCGCCAGCGCAGAATGAATTATGCTAACATTTGCACTCCTACGCGTAAAAACTACAATTTTTGAAAACGCGGCGACCAAATAGAGATTACCAAGTCTTTGAGAGGATACACGTAAATGTCAGCACAAGATGTCAGCGCAATGATCGACAGGGCATTTGAACTGGTCGAGCGCGGCCAGCTCCTGGAGGCAAAACGGCTATACCAGCAGATAACTGCTGTCGATACGAACAACGCCGAAGCCTGGATGATGCTCGGCTCCATTAATGCCGAAAGCGGCAACCCGGGGGAAGCGCAGGAGCAACTGCGCCGGGCCATTGCGCTGGATCCGGGCATGCCCGAAGCCCATTTCTACCTGGCCAATGTATTGAGAAATCAGAACCGTCTGGAGGAGGCGCTCGCCAGTCTTGAAAGCGCGGTGGCAAACGATGACGAGTATGCCGAAGCCTGGTCCATGCTGGGCGGAATCTGCGGTTTGCTGGAACGCCCCGAGCAGGCCGAGACCAGTTGCCGTCGTGCGGTCGAACTGATGCCGGACTCACTGGAAACACAGATGAACCTCGCCAATACCCTGTTCCGCCAGGGGAAGGTCGAGGAAGCAGCCCACTGGTACCAGCAAGTGCTGAAAAAGCAACCGACCGCACTGCTCGCCTGGTACATGCTGGGATCATCCTTCTCCGCCCAGGGCCGACCGGCCGAGGCGGCTGACGCTTTCCACAAGGCTCTTGAACTCAATCCGAACCACGCGGAAAGCCTGTACGGCCTTGGCTTCACCGCTAATGCGCAGCACGACTATAGCCAGGCCGCAGATTATTTCCGGCAGGCACTGCGCCTCAATCCGCAATATGCGCAGGCCCACAACGGCCTGGCCTCAACCTTGCAGGCGCTGGGCCGGTACAAAGAGGCCCTTGCTCACTATGACGAAGCACTGAAACTTGCACCCGCTTACGCTGAAGCCCAGTTCGGCCGCGGCAGCACCCTTATCGCACTGGGTGAACAGCGGGAGGCTATACAGAATCTACGCGAGGCCGTCCGCCTGAATCCGGATTATACCGAGGCCTATATCAGCCTCGCCTCTGCACTGATGGGACTCGGCAACCCGGACGAAGCCCTGCAGTGCTGCGAGACAGCGCTGCAGATAGATCCTGATAGCGCCGACGCAGTCGCCATAGCCGCCACCATCGAACAACATGCCGGCAGCCCTGAACAGGCTCTCACCCGTCTCCGGCCCTGGATTGACCGGGGCATCAGCAACACAAATCTGGCAGTTGCATTCGCCGAGGTCAGCAAGAGCCTTGACCGCCCGAACGAAGCTATCGATCTAATGGAACGGCTGCTGGCAGAAGAACAGCCGCTGCCTGCCACCAGCGAGCGCAACCTGCACTTCAATCTCGGCCGCCTGTACGATGCCACGAACCAGTACGAAAGGGCTTTTGAACACTATCGCAAGGGCAACGAAGCCCGGCCCCTGGAATTCGACCCTTCCGCTCACGCACGGGAAATTGACACGATAATCGAGACTTGCAGCCGTGACTTCATGGCATCCGCGCCGCGCGCCGCAGAGAGATCGGAGAAGCCGGTATTTGTCGTCGGTATGCCACGCTCCGGCACCAGCCTGGTGGAACAGATACTGGCCAGTCATCCCTCGGTGCACGGTGCCGGGGAACTGCCGGATATGCTGCACATGGTCTCCCACCTGCCCGCCACGCTGGAGACCACCGGGAAATACCCCCGGTGCCTGACGTTGCTGAATCAGGAAAAAGCCGACGCGCTGGCCGGGCAGTATCTACGGCACCTGGACGAACTGTCGCCCGAGGCAACCCGCGTGGTGGACAAGATGCCGGGAAACTTCAGGTTCCTGGGCCTGATTGAACTGCTGTTTCCCGGTACCCGCGTAATTCACTGCACCCGTGAACCGCTGGATACCTGTCTATCCTGTTATTTCCAGGACTTTTCCCGCAGCCACGCCTACTCCTATGACCTTGCCCGGCTGGGTGCATACTACAAGGACTACAGGCGGCTGATGGAACACTGGGAGGGCGTGCTGCAAATACCCGTGCTGAATGTCAGCTACGAGGAACTGGTAGCGGATCAGGAAGCGGTCAGCCGCAGAATGGTGGAATTCTGTGATCTGGAATGGAACGAAGACTGCCTGCGCTTCCATGAAACCCGGCGATTTGTGGCGACGGCGAGCTACGACCAGGTGCGCCGTCCCCTGTACAGGAAATCAGTCGCGCGCTGGAAACACTATGAATCGCATCTCGGGCCGCTGATGGATGCGCTTAAATAAACCGCCTGCAACGTATGGCGACAAAAGCAGCAAAAGTTGGCGCATTAAAAGAAAAGGGGATGCGCCTGGCCAATCAGGGCCGGCTGCCGGAAGCTGAAACCGTTTTCCTGGACCTGCTGTCACTCAGCAGCCGGGACGTGGATGCGCTGCTGGCGCTTGGCACCCTCCATGGAATGCAGGGTAATTACACAGCCTCGGAAAAATATCTTGGCAAGGCGATCAGCATCAACCCCGGGCTGCCGGCGGCCTGGTACAGCCTGGGCATGGCGCAAAAACACCAGGGCAACCTGGAGGGTGCGGCCGCAAGTTACAGGAAAGCCATCGGCCATAACCCCCGTATTGCCGGCTATCACAACAATCTCGGGAACGTTCTGGTAAAGCTGAATGATCCTGACGGGGCTATCGGCTGCTTCAAACGCGCCCTGGAACTGGAACCTGACTCACCGGACTACTACTACAACCTCGGGAATGCGCTGAAAGCCAGGGGACTCCGGCACGAAGCGGTCAATGCATTCAATAATGCCCTGGGACTTCGGCCCGGTTTCGCCGCCGCCCTGAAAGAACTGGGCACGGCGTATCACTCACTCGGCGCCATCGATAAAGCTGAAGAGTGCTTCAGAACGGTAATCGAATCCGCTCCCGACGACTACGGGGCTGTAGCGGGGCTGGCAAAAGTATTCGCATCCAGGCGCGAATTCGAGCAGGCCTGCTCGATACTGGAACCCTGTCTTTGCGGCACCGCCCCCAGTGCTCCCATCGCGATAGCCTTTGCAGGCATGGCCCGTCACACAGGCCGGGAAGCAGAGGCCGTCAGCCTGCTGGTACGGGTACTGAACAGCAACAAACAGCTCAGCAAGGACGACAGGGCCCAAATACACTTCAGACTGGGGCATTTCTACGATGGGATAAAAAAGTACACAGACGCATTCCATCATTTCAGAAAAGGCAACGAGCTCAGGTCTTCAGCGGCTGTTCCTGACGATTGCGCCAGCCTGGTCGACAGCATAATCGATTCCTTCAGCAGGGACTTTTGCAGGAACGCGCCGCGGCCTGATCATCCGACGGATCTGGCCGTATTCATTGTCGGCATGCCCCGCTCCGGTACCACACTGGTTGAACAGATCATTGCCTCCCACCCTCGCGCCCACGGCGCGGGTGAGCTTGATATTCTACCTTCCCTGCTGAATTCAATACCACAGCTGGTCGGTGCCGAAAACATCGTTCCCGAAGGACTGAAGCTGCTCGACCAGGATCATGTCACAGCCCTTTCAGAAAAATATACTGCGCAGTTGAAGTCATTGGCGCCGGAGGCGAAACGCATTACAGACAAACTGCCCGGCAATTTCATGAATCTGGGATTTATCAGATTGCTCTTTCCGGGCGCGCGCATCATTCACTGCAGGAGGGCACCGCTGGACACCTGCCTATCCTGCTATTTCCAGGATTTTGCCGGACACCACCCCTACGCAACCGACCTGGAGGCAACGGGCAAGTACTACCTGCACTATGAGCGCCTGATGAAGCACTGGAGGGATGTGCTGGATATCGAGATACTCGAAGTGGATTATGAGGAACTCGTAAACAACCTCGAGTCGGTATGCAGGGAAATCATCGCTTTTTGCGGCCTTGAGTGGAACCCGGCCTGCCTCGAATTTCATAACAACAGCCGGATTGTCGTGACGGCCAGTTCGGACCAGGTTAACAGCCCCCTCTACTCCAGCGCTGTCGACCGCTGGAAAAACTATGAAGATCACATCGGGCTACTGAAACGCGTACTGGCCAGCCTCGACCCGCAAAGATAAAAAAAGGGATCCAGGTTGCCCCGGATCCCTTTCAAGCTTACAGCATCAGCCCTGATAGCAGGCTGACAGACCTTTAGTATCAGGTCTTGTTAGCTCTTGCTTTTACGCCGACGTGCAACACCCGCCAGACCCATCAGGCCGGAGCCGAACAGCCAGGCAGCCGCCGGAACCGGTACGGCACTGGTGCTGGTGATGTGGCCTTCCAGGTGCAGGGTGTAGGCCACGGAGGTGAAACCGGCACCGGCAACGTGGTAGGTCGCATCCAGCGTGTACAGGCTGCTGTCGGAACAGCTGGCCGTGCTGCACGAAATCGCGACAGGTGAGGTAGCAACCATCGGGATGTTGGTCAGACCGTTCCAGGCGACGGACCATGCCAGGTTCAGGGTAGCATTACCGTTGCCATCTTCACTCGCTACGCTGGTAGGACCAGTGGTCTGGTGCATACCGGTACCGCCGAAGAACGTCCACGGGTTGTCAATGTCGGGGCTTTCCGACCCGTTGATGGAGCCGGTGTGGCTGCCGCCAGCAAGCTGGGTAGTGCCGATGTGGATGCCGTTGAAGGAACCAATTGCGGTCTTCTCGTTCGGTTCAACACCGTTCGAGTTGGTGTCCATGACGAAGTAGGAACCAACCATATCGGTGATACCGTAGGAGGCCTTGTTACAGGGCGGAGTTGTGCCATAATTACAGGCCACGGTCTCTATCGATCCCAAAGTGAAGTCCAGCGTTGCGCTGCTGGTCAGAGCTGCCGATGCACTAAAGCTGACACCCCCCATTGCAGCCACCACAGCTGCGGACAACATGGTTTTTCTATTGAACATTCGAATAATCTCCTCTCAATACAGGTAGTTACTTATTTAACACCACACTCTCGCGAGAATGCGCAGCTGTTAACGGAGCAATCCCCGTGCCATAAAACCAATCACATTGGATATCAACTGGTTACAACAAATCTGTCCGCTACCCTGCCAGAAAACCTCAAAATAGTGTAAAACTATTCGACACCGGAATGCGCTCAAATTATGACCACTTCCGGAAAACTTTTTCAATAAAATTTAGACGGTTATCATACTTCGTCCGGCCCGGCCCGGCCTGACAGCCCGCTCTATTAAAAAAACCGACAACACGCAGAATATTTACAATACTGACGGCTATGCCCCTGCCTGTTGAAAACAAACCACCTGACGGCTTTTTTAGCCCAGCCCGACCTTGACAAAACAGGCACCGCTGTACACTATCGCTACCCTTTGACGCATTCCCGAATTCAGGTCAGCAGGATTCGACAACGGGTTTAAATTTGGCGTAGCGAAAACCACCAGAAAATTCCAGTCGGATGTCCGGCCGAACGAAACAGGCGACACCGATGCGCCACTGTATTATCAAAGCTTCATTTCAAAATGTACGTCAGCGTCATTGCGAAATAACAAAACAACCTGAACCTGGCCGGCATCTTGCCCGCAGGCAATGCTCAAACCAGACAAAAAGGCTCTAAAATACTCGGAGGAGGTAGTTTCCATGTCATATGTTACAAGCGCCGCCCAGACTCTCAGCGCCAGGGGTATTAAAAAAACCATACTAGCAACATCAGTCTCGCTACTGGTCGGAGGAACACTCGCGCCGTCTGTACAGGCTGCCCTGCCGTCGAGCACGGTACTGAGCTTTACCCTGGGAACAGTAGCGACCGTGGCCTGTACCTACGCTACAACCCCGCCCTGTAACAAGGCCGCCTACAACATCACTGATATCGTCGGTTCCTACTTCGTTATGGACACCAACTCGAACGGTGTTGAACCGAACGAGAAGACCCCGATCGGTTCCTTCAACGGCATCGTAATCGGCACAACCCAGCTTGCTGCCGGCAGCCACACCGGCTCCATCAACGGGTCGGAGACCCCCGACATTGACAACCCGTGGACGTACTTCGGTGGTACCGGTATGCACCAGACCACCGGCCAGACCACGGACAACGGCGACGGTACGCTTACCCTGCCCTGGTCAGTCGCCTGGAACGGTCAGACCAACATCCCGATGGCCGGTACCTCACCTACCTCGATTTCGTGTAACCCGGCCGCCTGCAGCGACACCAGCAGCTACACTATCGACGGCGAATTCCACGTTGGCGGCGCCGGTTTCACCTCCGTGGCCTACACCCTGCACCTGGAAGGCAGCGTCACCCTGCCGGGCACGGTGCCCACAGCCACAGATGATGCCGCCACAACCATTTCCGGCAATCCACGCATAATTGGCGTGACGGATAACGATCTAACACCGGGGAATGCCCCTCTTGTTGCGGGATCCGTGGCGATAGACACACCTGCCGGCAACGGCACCGCGGCTGACAACCTGGATGACACCGTGACCTACACGCCGAATCCCGGCTTCGTCGGCCAGGATACATTTGTATACACGGTTGACAACGCAAACGGCACATCCAAAACCGCCGCTACCGGTGGCGCCGTGGGAGCCCAGGGCATCGTAACGGTCGATGTCCAGACCAATGTGGCCCCGGTCGCCGGCGATGACCCGGTAACGACCAACCCGGTTGCACTGGACCAGGGCGGGGGTTCGCTTACCGTCAATGTGCTGGCCAATGATACCGACGCAAACAATGCCCCGGGCCTGCCCGGCGGAATCGATGTCGCTACGGTGTCGGTTACCAACGCACCAGGCAACACCGGTACCTGCACGGCAAACGCCAACGGCACCATCACTTATAGCCAGACGCTACCCTCCGTGGTTGCGACAGATAGCTGCACCTACACGGTCACAGACATTGATACTTCGCCCGCCACACCACTCCCATCGAATATTGCAACGGTGACTATCAATGTGGAATCGATCGAATCCGACTGGCCTGCCGTGCTGCCCCCGGGCGTCATCCCGGTACTGGCTTTTGAGCCGGGAATATATACCAAGGTTGACGGCAACGGCGTCCCCGATCAGAGCGTCATGCCGGACAAATCCTGGTTCAGCATGCAGGTGTCGGCAACGAAGCTCATATACACGACGCTGGAACCCGGTCCCGACGGCGGATTTATCATCGGCTACGAGCAGCCGGCCACGGGCTCGCACACCGGTTCACCTGACGGAAGCGAGCAAACCGGATTCACCGCGCCATGGGTGTTTTTCTCCAACACCGGATTCGACCTGACCCGGAATGGCGGCATCACCAACAAGGGTGACGGCACCCTGGAATTCCGCAACAAGTACGTTGTCACCTGGAATGGTATCTCCACCATCAACCTGGGCGGCAGTTCGAAGAAACCCGAAGATCTTGGCTTCGCCATCATCACCTGTACTCCCAAGCCTTGCGGCGATGGATCTACCTTTACCCTGGAGTATGCGGCACATGTCGAGGACGTGGATACTGGCGGCCCGTCCGAAGAATGGGAATCCGGTTTCGACGGGGTGCCCTACCAGCTCTACCTGGAAGGCACGGTCAAGTACCTCGATGGAGGTCTGAAAACCAGCGATGGAACCATTACTACCCAAACCCGACTGGCGGCAAGTGATGTCCCCCCCGATACGGACGATGATGCTACAGAGGAAGTAGAGGGCGTTGATTTGCAGTGTGTAGGCAGCTGTTTCGACTACACTATCGACGGTGTCACACCAGGCAGCAGGGTCTCTGTTGTCCTGCCGCTCACCGGTGGCGTTCCCAACTTCCCGGTGTGGCGCATCCTCGATAACGGCGTCTGGCGCAACTTCGATACGAGCGCCGGCGACAGCGTCAAAACCGCACCCTTTATTGCGGGTGGGAGCGGCGTGGAATGCCCGAACCCCGGAGACCCGGCCTATATTGACCTTGTCAACGATCCCGAGGACCCCGAGAACAGGCCAAACGTTGGACACCAGTGCGTTCAGCTCTCTATCACGGACGACGGCCTGAACGACCTGAACAAGGCTGCTGGAATCATCGAGGACCCCAGCGGCCTGGGCACTGCCGGCGCACCGATCTTCGTGGATACCCGTAGCAGTGACACCAGCGGCTGCAGCATTGCCGCTACACCGGTCGCACCGAACCGGCGCGCTGACTGGTGGCTGCTGGCCGGATTCCTGGGCTGGCTCGGCTGGAATCGGCGCAAACACGCACAACGCTAGGAAACAGGTACTTGCCTGAAGCGCGGCGCAGCCAGAAATGGCTGCGCCGTTTTTTTGTCACTGGCAGCAACATATATAATGCAGCATATTCACCCTTGCAACGGAGCGCCTGAGCAGGCATATTTTTGCCCCGGCAACAATCACCGGGAAATACCGGTAGATAAAGGCGGCACCAACAGAATTTATTCCAAAGACAGTGGCTTGACAAACACTGCTTTGGTCGTCAACATCGTGCGGCAGTTTTAATCAAAAAAAAACCAGATTATTGCGAATGGTCTGCTCGTTGTGCGCGTTAAGAAATGATCGAATACCTGCGCCACCGGACACCTAAAATAAACTGAATATGGAGGAGACGCCTACTATGGCCCGAACAAGACGACTGCTGGCGTGCGCGCTGGTGGCAAGCTTTGCTGTGCCTTCCTTGTCCTATGCCACCAATGGCATGTTCCTGATCGGGTACGGCACCAAATCCCGCGCCATGGGTGGCGTTGCCATCGCAACGCCACAGGATGCCATTGCCGGCGCGGTCAACCCGGCGACTATTGGTTTTGTCAAAGACCGGGTGGATATCGGCGCTGACTTTTTCGTGCCATCCGCCAAAGCCCGGCTGGGTGAAGGCAACCAGGCACTCTCTTACAAAAGCAGCGCCCACCGCTTCGTGATGCCCGCCATGGGCGGCGCCGATAAATTAAACCGCAAGATCTCCGTTGGGTTCTCGGCGATCCCCGCCGGTGGTGGCGGCAGCCGTTACAATATGAACCTGTACAACAACGTCACCGGTTCCAATGTAAACGACACGCTCGGCGTCAACCTGATGATCATGCAGATGAACCCGACTGCATCCTACCGGCTCAACAAACAGAACCGGATCGGGGCCTCGGTGGTCATGAGCATCCAGACCTTCCGCGCCTTCGGACTGGACTACTTCTCGACTTTCACCTCCATTTTCAACGACACCGGCCAGTTTCCGGAAAACCTGACCAACCGGGGTAATGACTGGGCCTACGGCGCCGGTATGCGCCTGGGCTGGATGGGGCGGTTTTTCAAGGAACGTCTGTCACTGGGCGCGACCTATACATCGCGCATCTACATGACCAAGTTCGACAAGTACAAGGATCTTTTTGCAGAAAAAGGCAGCATGGACACGCCTGAAAACTTCGGCGCCGGATTCGGCTTCAAGATCACGCCGAAACTGATGATCGGCGGGGACGTCACGCATACCCTCTACTCGAACGTCCGCTCTATCGGTAATGCCAGCGCCACTACCACCGGCAACGGTTTCCCGGACAGCCCTGAGGAGAACTCTCTGGGCGCTGTTGGCGGCCTAGGTTTCGGCTGGGACGACCAAACGGTGTATAAGGTAGGCGTTGCCTACGATTACAGCCCCAGGTGGACCTACCGCGCAGGCTGGAACTATGGCAAAAGCCCGATCGACGAAAAGAATGGTGAGGTACTGTTCAACATCGTTGCTCCCGCGGTTACCCAGAACCACATGACACTGGGCGCATCCTACCGACCCAACAAGAAGATGGAATGGAGCTTCTCCTATGTTCATGCGTTTAAATATGAGCAGGAAGGCCCCACCCTTATCGGTGACACCGGCAAAATCCAGATGTACCAGGATTCCGTGGGCGTGAGCTTTGGATTCAAACTCTAGACCAGACCAATAAGAATCAGTCTTAAAGCACAACCATAAAAAAGCGGCGCTGCCCTGAGGACAGCGCCGCTTTTTTATGGCTTGACCACCCACTTCTCATTTGCTTCAATGTTCAGCTGCTTGACGACAAGAAACAACCAAACATCAATTCTTTAAAGGAATCAGGTATATATGTTAAGGGCACTGAAATTTCTGGGGGCGATACTTTCGCTGGCAATCCTGTTTACGGCCCCCGGCACAGCCGCGGAAGATACCGCTGACAACGCCATCGGTGCCTACGAAATACAGCCAGGCGATCAGCTGAGCGTTTCCGTATGGAAGGAAGAAAATATGTCGCAGCTGGTCGTCGTGCGCCCTGACGGCTATATTACGTTCCCGCTGGCAGGTGAAATCCAGGCGGCAGGCGACAGCATCGAAGCCCTGCGGCTACTGATCGCCGAACGCCTGAACAAATATATACCCGATCCCGTTGTCACGGTTTCGGTCGAGAATCTCGCGGGTAACACCGTTTATGTCCTCGGGCACGTCCATCGC
>JBHHXO010000076.1:0-13570 GCA_046757125.1 Thiogranum sp. | reverse complement strand
GGTCGTGCGCAGTTCCACCGTGCTGCCTAACGGTACCGGCAAGACTGTACGCGTTGCCGTCTTTACGCAGGGCGCCAACGCTGATGCTGCCAAAGAGGCCGGTGCAGACATCGTCGGCATGGATGAGCTGGCGGATGAGGTCAAAAAGGGCAATATGGACTTCGACGTTGTTATTGCCAGTCCGGACGCCATGCGCGTGGTCGGTCAACTGGGGCAGATTCTGGGTCCGCGCGGCCTGATGCCCAACCCGAAAGTGGGTACTGTTACCCCGGACGTCGCCGCGGCGGTCAGGAATGCCAAGTCCGGTCAGGTGCGTTACCGCACCGACAAGGCCGGTATTATTCACTGCTCCATCGGCAAGGTGGATTTCAGACCGGCGGATCTGAAAGAGAATCTGCAGGCTTTGATCGCCGACCTGAACAAGCTGAAGCCGGCTTCGGCCAAAGGCGTGTTCATGAAAAAAGTTACGGTCTCGTCGACGATGGGGCCGGGCCTGGTCGTCGACCAGGCGACACTGGAAGCATAATTTCCGGAATTCCGGGTATGCCGTGCTTATACGGCATACCCGATTGTTTTGACGCTGCCCGGAACGTTCGGGAAGCCGTCAAAGACCGCAGGTGCCGCGAGGCTTAATGGCCGGGTGCAAACCCGGTGGCCTGCGCAGATGGTGTAGCCCCGACAAGATTTTTCCTGTTCGAGGCCACCGCAACCGGTGTTCTGTACCCGTCGGGTGCAGGCACTGCAACAGTGGACAGGGCTGCTTATGGGCCCGGTCTATGGAGGTAATCAGGTGGCACTAAGTCTTGAAGAGAAAAAGGCTGTAGTTTCCGAGGTTGCTGTAATCGCCGCCGAGGCGCATTCAGCCGTTGCTGCCGAGTATTGTGGTCTGACCGTAGAAGAAATGACCGAGCTGCGCGCGAAGGCGCGTGACGGCGGGGTCTATCTTCGTGTGGTCAAGAACACGCTGGCCAAGCGTGCCGTTGACGGTACTGACTTTGAGTGTATGCAGGAAGGTCTTATCGGCCCGCTGCTGCTGGCTTTCTCCCGGGAGGAGCCGGGTGCAGCTGCGCGACTGGTAAAGGACTTTTCCAAAGAGCACGACAGGTTGGTCCCGAAGCTGGTGGCGTTCGGCGGTGAAATGCTCGCTGCGACGGATCTGGATCGTCTGGCAAAGATGCCGACCCGCGATCAGGCTATCAGCTTGCTGATGGCCGTGATGAAAGCCCCGACCGAAAAGTTTGTCCGTACCCTCAACGAGGTGCCCGGCAAGCTGGTTCGTACCGTGGCCGCCATTCGCGATCAGAAACAGTCAGCCTAATCATTACGTAATTATTCATTTTTTGGAGTAAGCAATTATGGCAGCGTCTCAAGAAGACATTCTGGAAGCAATTTCCAACATGAGTGTAATGGAGGTCGTCGATCTGATCTCCGCAATGGAAGAAAAATTCGGTGTATCCGCAGCCGCCGCTGTGGCAGCAGCCCCCGCCGCAGGCGGTGGTGATGCCGGTGGTGCCGCTGAAGAAAAGACCGAGTTCGACGTCGTGATGACGAGCTTTGGTTCCAACAAGGTTTCCGTTATCAAGGCCGTGCGCAGTATCACCGGTCTGGGTCTGAAGGAAGCCAAGGAGCTGGTCGAAGGCGCGCCTTCACCGGTCAAGGAAGGTGCTTCCAAGGACGAAGCCGAAGACATCAAGAAGCAGTTGGAAGAAGCCGGCGCGTCTGTCGAGGTCAAATAACGACCTTGATGCCCGCAGGCATTCCGATGTCCGGGAGTGGCTGGTAGCGGTTTTTCGCTACCGGCCTTTTCCCGTTAGTTAGATTCAAGATTATTTTAGAGAGGAACACCGATGGCCTACAGCTTTACCGAAAAGAAACGTATCCGCAAGGATTTCGGCAAGCGGCAGAGCGTTATGGATGTGCCATACCTGCTCGCGACCCAGCTGAATTCGTATCGGGCTTTTCTGCAAGCCGATGCTGGTCAGGACGATCGGCAGGACAAGGGCCTGCACGCGGCATTTTCATCGGTGTTCCCTATCACCAGCTACGCGGGTACCGCGTCGCTGGAGTACGTGAGCTACCGCCTGGGCACGCCGGTATTTGACGTCAAGGAATGTCAGCTGCGCGGTATGACCTATGCGGCACCGCTGCGCGCCCTGGTGCGCCTGGTGATCTACGACAAGGAAGGTGCCAACAAGTCCATCAAGGATATCAAGGAGCAGGAAGTCTACATGGGCGAACTGCCGCTGATGACAGACAACGGCACCTTTGTTATCAACGGTACGGAACGCGTTATCGTTTCCCAGCTGCATCGCTCGCCGGGTGTGTTCTTTGACCACGACAAGGGCAAGAGCCATTCCTCGGGCAAGTTGCTGTTCTCCGCGCGTGTAATCCCCTACCGCGGTTCCTGGCTGGACTTCGAGTTCGACGCCAAGGATTCGCTGTTTGTGCGCATCGACCGCCGCCGCAAGTTGCCGGCCACTGTGCTGTTGCGCGCCCTCGGTTACGAAACCGAACAGATTATCGATATTTTCTTCGACACCAATACTTTCCGCGTCGGTGCGGAGAAGCTCGAACTGGATCTGGTGCCCGAGCGCCTGCGTGGCGAGACCACGATGTTCGATATCAAGGTCAAGAACAAGGTCATTGTCGAGGAAGGGCGCCGCGTCACCGCGCGTCATATCCGCGAACTGGAAAAAACCGGGGTGAAGACCCTGGAAGTGCCGGAAGAATACCTGCTGGGCAAGGTGCTGGCGCACGCCGTGGTCAACACCGAGACCGGCGAAGTCATTGCCAATGCCAACGACGAGATCACCGAAGAGATGATCGTTGCGTTGCGTGCGGCAGGCGTAAAGGAAATTCGGACGCTTTACACCAACGATCTCGATCGCGGTCCCTACATTTCCAATACCCTGCGCATCGACGCCACCACCACGCAGCTGGAAGCGCAGGTAGAGATATACCGCATGATGCGCCCGGGCGAGCCGCCCACCAAGGACGCAGCGCAGAACCTGTTCCATAACCTGTTCTTTACCTTCGAGCGTTATGACCTGTCTGCCGTCGGGCGCATGAAATTCAACCGCCGCGTCGGTCGTGAGGGTGATACCGGTCTAGGTATCCTGTACGACAGTGTCTATTTCAAACAACGTGCCGAGAAGAAGGACGAAACTGCGATACAGGCCGTTGAGGCGCGTGGTGACAGCTCGGACATCCTTGATGTAATGACCACGCTGGTGAATATCCGCGACGGTAACGGCGTGGTCGACGACATTGACCACCTCGGCAACCGCCGTATCCGCTGTGTGGGTGAAATGGCCGAAAACGTGTTCCGCATCGGCCTGGTGCGCGTCGAGCGTGCAGTGCGCGAGCGGCTCAGTGTGGCGGAATCGGAAAGCCTGATGCCGCAGGAACTGATCAATGCCAAGCCGGTAGCCGCCGCCATCAAGGAATTCTTCGGCTCCAGCCAGCTGTCGCAGTTCATGGACCAGAACAACCCGCTGTCGGAAGTGACGCACAAGCGTCGCGTATCGGCGCTCGGCCCGGGCGGTCTGACCCGCGAACGGGCAGGCTTCGAGGTGCGCGACGTGCATCCTACTCACTACGGCCGTGTATGCCCGATCGAGACGCCTGAAGGCCCGAACATCGGGCTGATCAACTCGCTGGCCGTGTACTCGCGCACCAACGAGTACGGTTTCCTGGAAACGCCTTACCGCAAGGTAGTGGACAGCCGGGTAACCGATGAAGTCGCGTATCTGTCGGCTATCGAGGAAGGCCAGTATGTCATCGCCCAGGCCAACGCCACGGTGGACGCCAAAGGCAAATTGACCGACGAGCTGGTTTCCAGTCGCCACCAGAACGAATTTACCCTGTCGACGCCGGATCGCGTGGACTTCATCGACGTCTCGCCCAAGCAGATCGTATCCGTAGCGGCAGCCCTGATACCTTTCCTGGAACACGACGATGCCAACCGTGCATTGATGGGTTCGAACATGCAGCGTCAGGCCGTGCCGACCCTGCTCGCCGAGAAGCCGCTGGTAGGTACCGGTATCGAGCGTACCGTGGCGGTCGATTCGGGCGTTACTGTGGTATCGAAGCGTGGCGGTGTGGTCGAAACCGTCGATGCCGGCCGTATCGTGGTGCGCGTCAACGATGACGAGACCGTGGCGGGCGAGCCGGGTGTGGATATCTACAACCTCACCAAGTACACGCGCTCCAACCAGAATACCTGCATCAACCAGCGCCCGCTGGTGTCGCCGGCCGATATCGTCGCGCGCGGTGACGTGCTGGCAGACGGGCCGAGTACCGATATGGGCGAGCTGGCGCTGGGGCAGAACCTGCGCATCGCGTTCATGCCCTGGAACGGTTACAACTTCGAGGACTCGATCCTGATTTCCGAGCGCGTGGTGCAGGAAGACCGTTTCACCACCATTCATATCGAAGAGCTCACCTGTGTTGCACGCGACACCAAGCTGGGGCCGGAAGAGATCTCCGGCGATATTCCCAACGTGGGCGAAGGTGCGCTGGGCAAGCTGGACGAGTCCGGTATCGTGTATATCGGCGCCGAGGTGAAGCCGGGTGATATCCTGGTCGGCAAGGTGACGCCGAAGGGCGAAACCCAGCTGACTCCGGAAGAAAAGCTGCTGCGTGCCATTTTCGGCGAGAAGGCTTCGGACGTGAAGGATACCTCGCTGCGCGTGCCTTCCGGCATGGACGGTACCATTATCGACGTGCAGGTATTCACGCGTGACGGTGTCGAAAAGGATGCGCGTTCCCTGCAGATCGAGGACGAGCAGATCGCCGGCATCAAGAAGGATCTCAATGACCAGCTGCGCATCATGGAAGGCGATATTTTCCAGCGTGTTGAAAAGCTGCTCACCGGCAAGACCGCCGACGGCGGCCCCGGTCAGTTCAAGTCCGGCAGCAAGATCACCCGGTCCTACCTCGATGAACTGGACAAGGGCAAGTGGTTCGAGATTCGCCTGAAGAACGAAGAGGCCAACAAGCAACTGGAAACCGCCGCGCGCCAGCTGGAAGAACTGCGCAAGGATTTCGACGAACGCCTGGAAGAGAAACGTAACAAGATTACTGCGGGCGACGACCTGGCACCGGGCGTGCTGAAGATGGTCAAGGTTTACATGGCTGTCAAGCGCCGGGTGCAACCGGGTGACAAGATGGCCGGTCGTCACGGTAACAAGGGTGTTATCTCCATGATCGTACCGGTGGAAGACATGCCCTACGACGAAAACGGCACCCCGGTCGACATCGTGCTCAACCCGCTCGGTGTGCCGTCGCGCATGAACGTCGGGCAGGTGCTGGAGACGCACCTGGGCTGGGCGGCATCCGGCCTCGGCGTGAAGATCGGCAAGATGCTCGACGCGCAGGCCAAAGTGCAGGAGCTGCGCAAGTTCCTGGGCGAAATCTACAACGCGTCCGGTGGCAAGCATGAAGACCTGGGCTCTTTCACAGACGAAGAGATCGTCGATCTGGCAGACAACCTGCGCAAGGGTGTGCCGATGGCAACGCCGGTGTTCGACGGCGCTGCCGAAGAGGACATCAAACACATGCTGCGCCTGGCTGACCTGCCGGAAACCGGCCAGACGACCCTGTACAACGGCCGTACCGGCGATGCTTTCGAGCGCCAGGTGACCGTGGGTTATATGTACATCCTGAAACTGAACCACCTGGTGGACGACAAGATGCACGCGCGTTCAACCGGGCCGTACAGTCTGGTTACCCAGCAGCCGCTGGGCGGCAAGGCGCAGTTCGGTGGTCAGCGCTTCGGTGAAATGGAGGTGTGGGCGCTGGAAGCCTACGGTGCTTCCTATACCTTGCAGGAAATGTTGACAGTCAAGTCCGACGACGTGAACGGTCGTACCAAGATGTACAAGAATATTGTTGACGGGAACCACTACATGGAGGCCGGCATGCCGGAATCCTTCAACGTGCTGGTCAAGGAAATTCGTTCGTTGGGCATCAGCCTGGAACTGGACCAGGACTGAGGGAGATACTATGAGAGATTTACTGAACCTGTTAAAGCCTCAGGGTCACAACGACGACTTTGACGCCATTCGTATCGGCCTGGCCTCGCCCGACCTGATCCATTCCTGGTCCTATGGCGAAGTGAAAAAGCCGGAGACGATCAACTACCGCACCTTCAAGCCGGAGCGCGACGGCCTGTTCTGCGCCAAGATTTTCGGCCCGGTCAAGGACTACGAGTGCCTGTGCGGCAAGTACAAGCGCCTCAAGCACCGCGGTGTGGTGTGCGAGAAGTGCGGCGTTGAAGTCACGCTGTCCAAGGTGCGCCGTGAGCGCATGGGGCACATCGAGCTGGCCAGCCCGGTGGCGCACATCTGGTTCCTGAAATCCCTGCCGTCACGTATCGGCCTGCTGCTGGACATGACGTTGCGCGATATCGAGCGCGTGCTGTACTTTGAAGCTTTCGTGGTTGTCGATGCGGGTATGACCACGCTGGAACGCGGTCAGTTGCTGTCGGAAGAAGCCTACCTCGAAGCCATCGAGGAGAACGGCGACGAGTTCGACGCACGCATGGGTGCGGAAGCCGTGTTCGAACTGCTGCATGATCTCGACCTCAAGGCCGAAGTGGTCCAGCTGCGCGAAGACATGGGCGCCACCAAGAGCGAAACCAAGCTGAAACGCCTGGGTAAACGCCTCAAGCTGTGCGAGTCCTTCATGGAATCCGGCAACAAGCCGGAGTGGATGGTCATGACCGTGCTGCCGGTGTTGCCGCCGGAACTGCGTCCGCTGGTACCGCTGGACGGCGGCCGCTTCGCGACCTCTGACCTGAACGACCTGTACCGCCGCGTCATCAACCGCAACAACCGCCTGCGCCGTCTGCTGGAACTGAATGCGCCGGACATCATCGTGCGTAACGAAAAGCGCATGTTGCAGGAATCCGTGGATGCGTTGCTGGATAACGGCCGCCGTGGCCGTGCCATCACCGGCACCAACAAGCGCCCGCTGAAGTCTCTGGCCGACATGATCAAGGGCAAGCAGGGGCGTTTCCGCCAGAACCTGCTCGGCAAACGTGTCGATTACTCCGGCCGTTCCGTGATCGTGGTAGGCCCGACGTTGCGCCTGCACCAGTGCGGCTTGCCCAAGCGCATGGCGCTGGAACTGTTCAAACCTTTCATTTTCAGCAAGCTGCAGTTGCGCGGTCTGGCGACCACCATCAAGGCGGCCAAGAAACTGGTCGAACGTGAGGGTGCCGAAGTCTGGGATATTCTCGAAGAGGTTATTCGCGAACACCCGGTCATGCTCAACCGCGCACCGACCCTGCATCGCCTGGGTATCCAGGCGTTCGAGCCGGTACTGATCGAAGGCAAGGCCATCCAGCTGCACCCGCTGGTGTGTGCGGCCTTCAACGCCGACTTCGACGGTGACCAGATGGCGGTGCACGTACCGCTGTCACTGGAAGCCCAGCTCGAAGCGCGCGCGCTGATGATGTCCACCAATAACATCCTGTCACCGGCCAACGGCGAGCCGATCATCGTGCCGTCACAGGACGTGGTACTGGGCCTGTACTACATGACCCGTGAGCGTATCAATGCGAAAGGCGAAGGCATGATGTTCGCCAATATCGCCGAGGTACACCGGGCCTACGAAACCGGTTGTGCCGACCTGCACGCCAGGGTCAAGGTGCGCATCAGCGACAGCACTATGTCGGATGAAGGTGTGCTGGAGCACAAGACCGCGATCCGGGATACCACCGTGGGGCGCGCCCTGCTGTCGGAAATCCTGCCGGAAGGCATTCCCTTTGAGTATGTCGATCGCGACATGTCCAAAAAGGCCATTTCCAGTGTGATCAACACCTGCTATCGCAGGGTCGGGCTGAAATCCACGGTCGTGTTTGCCGACCAGTTGATGTACACCGGCTTCTCCTTTGCCACGCGCGCAGCCGTATCCTTCGGTATCAACGATATGGTTATTCCGGAAGAAAAGGCGCCGATCCTTGCCGAAGCTGAATCCGAGGTCAAGGAAATCGAGAACCAGTACACCTCCGGACTGGTCACCAACGGCGAACGTTACAACAAGGTCGTCGATATCTGGTCGCGCACCAATGACCAGATCGCCAAGGCCATGATGGACAAGCTGGGTACGGAAACCGTCAAGGACGCCGGGGGCGAGACGGTTAAACAGAATTCGTTCAACTCGGTGTTCATGATGGCCGACTCCGGCGCGCGTGGTTCCGCAGCGCAGATTCGTCAGCTGGCCGGGATGCGCGGCCTGATGGCCAAGCCGGACGGTTCCATTATCGAAACTCCCATCACGGCAAACTTCCGTGAAGGTCTGGACGTGTTGCAGTACTTCATCTCGACGCACGGCGCCCGCAAGGGTCTTGCCGATACGGCGCTGAAGACCGCGAACTCCGGTTACCTGACGCGTCGTCTGGTCGATGTCGCACAGGACCTGGTCGTCACCGAAGTGGATTGCGGCACCAGTGAAGGCCTTACCATGACACCGCTGGTCGAGGGTGGTGATGTGGTCGAGTCGCTGAGCGAGCGGGTGCTCGGTCGTGTCACGGCGGTGGATACCTGTGCGCCGGGCAGCGATGAAGTCGTGGTGCCGGCCGGTACGCTGATCGACGAACAGTGGGTCGAGAAAATCGAGGCGGCCAGCATCGATGAAATCAAGGTGCGTTCCCCGATCAGTTGTGAAGTCCGTTACGGCATCTGTTCATCCTGCTACGGGCGTGATCTGGCGCGCGGCCACCAGGTCAACATCGGTGAGGCTATCGGTGTTATGGCGGCACAGTCAATTGGTGAACCCGGTACCCAGCTGACCATGCGCACTTTCCATATCGGTGGCGCGGCCAGTCGCGCAGCCACGGTGAACAATGTGCAGGTCAAGACCACCGGCTCCATCAAGCTGCACAATATCAAGGCGGTGAGCAACAAGGAGGGCAACCTGGTTGCGGTCTCCCGCTCCGGTGAAATCGGTGTCGTCGATGATCACGGGCGTGAGCGCGAGCGTTACAAGATCCCGTACGGTGCTGTCATTCTTACCCGTGACGGGGGCGCGGTTACCGGCGGCCAGATCGTGGCCAACTGGGACCCGCACACCCACCCGATCGTGACCGAGGTTGCGGGTACGGTACGTTTCGCCGATTTCGTCGACGGCGTGACGGTGCAGAAACAGACCGACGAGATTACCGGTCTGAGCAGCCTGGTGGTTACGGATCCGAAGCAGCGCGGCAGCGCCGGCAAGGACCTGCGGCCCCTGGTGCAGTTGCTGGACGCAAACGGCGAGGAACTGAAACTGCCCGGTACCGATGTGCCGGCCCATTACTTCCTGCCGGCCGAAGCGATTGTCGGGCTGGAAGACGGTGTGCAGGTCGAGGTGGGTGACGTGATTGCCCGTATCCCGCAGGAATCCTCCAAGACCCGTGATATCACCGGTGGTCTGCCGCGTGTCGCCGACCTGTTCGAGGCGCGCAAACCGAAGGATCCGGCCATTATGGCGGAAATCTCCGGTACGGTCGGTTTTGGCAAGGAAACCAAGGGCAAGCAGCGCTTGATGATTACCTCGACCGGTGACGCCGACAACTACGAGGAGCTGATTCCCAAGTGGCGCCATATATCGGTGTTCGAAGGCGAGCAGGTGACCAAGGGCGAAATGCTGGCCGACGGTGAGCCGAATCCGCACGATATCCTGCGCCTGCTGGGCACCACGGTGATGGCAGAGTACCTGGTCAAGGAAATCCAGGACGTATACCGCCTGCAGGGTGTAGGCATCAACGACAAGCATATCGAGGTCATCATTCGCCAGATGCTGCGCAAGGTTGAAATTGTCCAGCCGGGCGATTCCAGCTTCCTCAAGGGCGAGCAGGCCGACAAGGCCCGCATGCTGGACGAAAATGACCGCCTGACCCGGGCCGGCAAGGAGCCGGCGAAGTGGAATCCGGTGCTGCTGGGTATTACCAAGGCATCGCTGGCTACCGAGTCGTTCGTTTCCGCCGCATCGTTCCAGGAAACCACGCGCGTGCTGACCGAGGCGGCAGTACGCGGTTTGCGCGACGGCTTGCGTGGCTTGAAGGAAAACGTGATCGTGGGGCGCCTGATTCCGGCCGGAACGGGTCTGGCGCACCACCAGGAAAGGCGTCGCCAGCGCCAGGGAATTACCCTGGAAGACCTGCAGGAATCCACCCCTGTGGAGTCGTCTTCCGAAGACGACGCGACGGCTCCTGCGACGGAAGGTTGACGCCTGGCCCCGTGAGCCACAGGGGACGCACCTAAGCCCCCGCCGCAGCCGTAGAATTCCCTTGACAGGTTCGGGTGGAATACCTACAATGCGCCTCCTTCGACAGGCCGGGCCACCCGGCCTGTCGTTTGTTTTCAGTACTTTATAAAATTTTTCAGCACCCCTGAGTGATTGAGGGTGGAGTAACGACTGATGGCCACGATTAACCAGCTGGTGCGCAAGCCACGCTCGCGCAAACAGGCGAAAAGTAACGTCCCGGCGTTAGAGGCATGTCCTCAGAAACGCGGGGTGTGTACGCGCGTATATACCACAACACCAAAGAAACCGAACTCGGCCCTGCGTAAGGTGGCTCGTGTGCGGTTGACCAACGGTTTTGAGGTGACGACCTACATCGGTGGTGAAGGGCATAACCTGCAGGAGCACTCGGTGGTCCTGATCCGTGGCGGTCGCGTCAAGGATTTGCCGGGTGTGCGTTATCACACGGTGCGCGGCAACCTTGATACCCAGGGCGTGGAAAGTCGTCGCCAGGGTCGTTCCAAGTACGGTACCAAGCGACCGAAGTCGTAAGGTTTATTTGTTTTAGAGTATTCAGGCGAGACGTAGAGCATGTCGAGAAGAAGAGCGGCCGAACGTCGGGAGATCCTTCCCGATCCCAAATTTGGCAATCTGCAGTTGGCCAGGTTTATCAACATGGTCATGAAGTCCGGCAAGAAATCGGTTGCCGAACGCATTATCTACGGTGCGCTGGACCAGATCCAGGAGCGTGCCAGCGGCAGCGACCCGGTGGAAGTGCTCGACAAGGCACTGGATAACATACGCCCGACGGTGGAAGTAAAGTCCCGTCGTGTCGGCGGTGCCACCTACCAGGTGCCGGTGGAAGTGCGGCCGGCGCGCCGCACCACCCTGGCCATGCGCTGGGTGATCGACGCCGCGCGCAAGCGCAGCGAGAAGTCCATGGCGTTGCGCCTGGCGGGTGAATTGATGGACGCATCCGAGAGTCGCGGTGCAGCCGTCAAGAAGAAAGAAGATACGCATCGCATGGCGGAGGCCAACAAGGCGTTCGCTCACTATCGCTGGTAGGGCGCGGAACTGTTTAGGGAACACGGCAAGTGGCACGCAAGACTCCAATCAATCGTTACCGGAATATCGGCATCATGGCGCACATCGATGCCGGTAAGACGACGACGACCGAGCGCGTGCTGTATTACACCGGTATTTCCCACAAGATCGGTGAAGTGCACGACGGCGCTGCGACCATGGACTGGATGGAGCAGGAGCAGGAACGGGGCATAACCATTACCTCGGCCGCGACGACCTGTTTCTGGCAGGGCATGGACAAGCAGTACGAGCAGCACCGTATCAACATCATTGATACCCCCGGTCACGTGGATTTCACGATCGAGGTGGAGCGCTCGTTACGCGTGCTCGACGGTGCCGTGGCGGTGTTCTGTGCCGTCGGCGGCGTGGAGCCGCAGTCCGAGACGGTGTGGCGCCAGGGTAACCGCTACCACGTGCCGCGCATGGCCTTCGTCAACAAGATGGACCGTGCCGGCGCCGACTTCCTGCGCGTGGTCGAGCAGATCAGGGAGCGCCTCGGCGCCAACCCGGTGCCGCTGCAGATGGCCATTGGCGCAGAAGAGAATTTTGCCGGGGTGGTGGACCTGATTCGCATGCAGGCCATCTACTGGAACGAAGGCGACATGGGTGCCACCTACGAGGCGAAAGAGATTCCTGCAGACATGCAGGCGCTGTGTCAGAAGTGGCGCGAAAACATGGTCGAGGCGGCTGCCGAGGCCAGTGAAGAATTGATGGACAAGTACCTGGAGGCGGGCGATCTCAGCGAAGCAGAGATCCGCCAGGGTATTCGTCAGCGTACCCTGGCCAACGAAATCGTACCTGCCCTGTGCGGTTCGGCTTTCAAGAACAAGGGTGTGCAGGCCATGCTCGACGCCGTTGTCGAATACATGCCGTCGCCGATCGACGTACCGGCCATTACCGGCATTCTCGACGACAAGGACGAGACCGAGGCTATGCGGCCGGCCGACGACGACGCACCGTTTTCCGCACTGGCATTCAAGGTCGCGACCGATCCTTTTGTGGGTACGCTGACTTTTTTCCGCGTCTACTCGGGCAAGCTGAAATCCGGCGATACCGTGTACAACCCGGTCAAGTGCAAAAAGGAACGGGTGGGCCGTATCGTGCAGATGCACTCCAATTCCCGCGAGGAGATCAAGGAAGTGCTCGCCGGTGACATTGCCGCCGCCGTGGGTCTGAAAGACGTCACCACGGGTGACACGCTGTGTGACATGGATAACGTGATCACGCTGGAGCGCATGGAGTTCCCCGAGCCGGTTATTTCGGTGGCTGTAGAACCGAGGACCAAGAGCGACCAGGAAAAGATGGGTATTGCCCTGGGCAAGCTGGCGCAGGAAGACCCGTCTTTCCGCGTGCAGACCGATGAAGAATCCGGTCAGACCATCATTTCGGGAATGGGCGAATTGCACCTCGACATTATCGTCGACCGTATGAAGCGCGAGTTCGGCGTGGAAGCCAACGTGGGTGCGCCGCAGGTTGCCTACCGCGAGACCATCCGCAAGGTGGTGGAGAAGGCCGAAGGCAAGTTTGTGCGGCAGTCCGGCGGTCGCGGTCAGTACGGACACGTGGTGCTCAAGCTGGAGCCGCAGGAGCCCGGCACAGGATATGAATTCGTCAACGCGATCGTTGGCGGCGTGGTGCCGCGGGAATATATCAACGCGGTAGACAAGGGTATACAGGAACAGATGGAAGGCGGTGTGCTGGCCGGCTACCCGGTGGTGGACGTCAAGGTGACCCTGTTCGACGGTTCCTACCACGATGTCGATTCCTCGGAAATGGCGTTCAAGATCGCCGGCTCCATGGGTTTTCGCAAGGGTGCGCTGGCGGGTGGCGCGGTGCTGCTCGAACCGGTCATGAAAGTTGAAGTCGTCACCCCGGAAGAAAACATGGGTGACGTGATGGGTGACCTGAACCGCCGGCGCGGGCAGGTGCAGGGTATGGAAGACGGCGCGGCCGGCAAGATCATTCGCGCCGAAGTACCGCTGGCGGAAATGTTCGGTTATGCCACCGATCTGCGTTCCGCGACCCAGGGCCGTGCGACCTACTCGATGGAATTCGCGAAGTATGCGGAAGCCCCGAACAGCATTGCAGAAACGGTTATAAAGAAAGCATCCTGAATTTGTTATCAGACACTAACAGAACAGCAAGAGGGTAGCAGTCGTGTCCAAGGAAAAATTTGAACGTACGAAGCCGCATGTGAATGTAGGAACGATAGGTCACGTTGACCATGGCAAGACGACGCTGACGGCGGCGCTGACGA